>DATBAY010000268.1:0-7713 GCA_036271295.1 Lacipirellulaceae bacterium
CCACCAAACTCCCCAAAACGCCCCACGGCATCGGGAACTTGCGTGCTAACATCTGTGGCGACTTTCGACATCAATCAATTTCTCCTGGTCTAATTCTCGGCAGAGGCGGGGCGTTTATCAAGGGAGGATATTGACCACGGAGGCACGGAGGGCACGGAGAATTAAGAAGATTAGTGGATAGTTAATGCCATGATTTCGGGTTCGCCATTGATTGTCGTGGCACGATCTCTCAATTCATTTGCCTGCATCGGTATAAATTAACGTCCAGCAAGTAAGACTCTCCGTGTCCTCTGTGCCTCCGTGGTTGATTTCAAATGCCCGAGTTACCTGAAGTTGAAACGATGCGGCGTGGCATTCTGGGCGTCGTCGGTGCGCGTATTAAGGACGTCGAGCGTGCCGAGTGCGTCCGCCGCCCGATTGCGATCACGCCGCGAATCGATCATTTTCGTCGGCGTGTGGTGGGCCAACGAATTCGCGATGTGGGCCGCATCGGCAAACGGGTCGTGGTGCATTTGGAATCGTGCGATGCCATTGTGCTCGAACCGCGGATGACCGGCCTCGTGCTTGTCGCCGATCCGCCAACGCGTGAACACTTGCGGTTCCGCTGCCGGCTTACCGGCGGCAAGGTCAGCGAGTTCCTGTATTGGGACCGTCGTGGCCTGGGAAGTGTTCGCCTGTTTTCGCCCGACGAACTCGAAAAAACGTTCGATCCCCAAAAAATCGGCCCCGACGCCCTCGCCATGACCGCCGAGCTATTCCGCGAACGCCTCGGCGCCAGCAAACGGCCTGTGAAAGTCGCGCTGCTCGATCAGCGGGCCGTCGCCGGCATTGGCAATCTGTACGCGTCCGAAATTCTGCACCTCTGCCAAATCCACCCGGCTCGGCGGTGCGACAAAATCACGCGTGCGCAGTGGCAAGCCATTTCCGAAGCTACGCAGACAATCCTCGAAGCCGCGATCCGTTACGAAGGCTCGACTCTGGCGGATGGCACTTATCGCAATGCAATAAATGGCGAAGGCAGTTACCAAAACCACCACAAGGTTTACGATCGCGCCGGCGAATTGTGCTCTCGCTGTGGGCCGGGCAGCGGAGTGCGGCGAATTGTGCAAGCCCAGCGAGCCACGTTCTTTTGCCCCAGCTGCCAAAAACGCTGACGCAACTCTGCACAATTACTACCAAGGATTCTGTTTGCCGCATCGCAAGACTACAATGACGGCACCGCCTCCTTCATTATTTTGGTTGGGAAGAAAGGGACTGCCATGAACCATCGGGCGCAACAAAACTCCGCTTCCGTGTCGCCTCTTAAGCAACCCGCCTGCGACCGCTGCCAAGACACGCCGGGCGAACGCCGCTTGCAACGTCGCGAATTCTTTGCCGCCAGCGGGGTGGTGCTTGGTGCGGCAGCAATCGGCGGAATCTTGCCGGCTCGCGTTTGGGCCGAAGCAAAGGAAGCTGAAAAGGCGATCGCCGCATCCAGCGGCGCCTCAAGTGCCGCACCCGAATCGATGGTGAAAGTCCTCTACGATACACTCTCTCCCAAACAGCGCGAAACGATGTGCTTTGATTGGGCGTACCAAGATCCCGATCGCGGCTTGCTGCGCACGCGCGTGGCCAACAACTGGGAAATTACCAAACAAGCGGTCAGTAGCGACTTCTACACCAAAGATCAGCAGCACATCATCCGCGAAATCTTCGAGGGAATCATCAACCCCGAATGGCACTCGCGGATCGACAAGCAACTCGCAGACGATTCCGAAGGCTACGGCACGCACAATAGCATCGCGATCTTCGGCCACCCGGGCAGCGACAAATTTGAATTCGTAATGACCGGCCGCCACATGACAATCCGCTGCGACGGCCACTCCGCCGATCATGTCGCCTTCGGCGGTCCGATCTTCTACGGCCATGCCGCCGATGGTCAATTCAACGAAACTGCCACGCACCCAGGCAACGTCTTTTGGCCGCAAGCTCAAGCCGCAAATAAACTTTACGAAATGCTCGACGGCAAACAGCAAAAGCAGTCGCTCATTACGAGCGCGCTGCCGAAAGAGCAAAACGTCGGATTCCGCGGCGAGAAGGGCGACTTCGTAGGCCTGCCCGTCAGCGATCTCTCGAGCGACCAGAAGGAGCATCTACAGAAAGTCATGGCGATGCTCGTCGAACCGTACCGGCAGAGCGATCGCGATGAAGTCACGAAATGCCTCAAAACTCAAGGCGGCCTAGAAAACTGCCACCTCGCGTATTATTCGCAAAGCGATATCGGCAAAGACGGTGTCTGGGACGTTTGGCGGCTCGAAGGTCCCGCATTCGTTTGGTATTACCGCGGTGCGCCCCACGTGCACGTGTGGGTGAACGTGGCGGATGATCCAAGCGTGAAGCTCAACGCTTAACTCGCCGCAAAAATCGAAAAGTCCGCGCTTATTGCCCCCCGGCGACTCGCCGGGGGCTAAATTTTCGGTGCGATGGTACGCAACACTTCCGTCGGCACCCCAATATCGCACACATGCACCTCGCCCGTGAACGGCTTCGCAATTGCTCGCGTGAATCCAGCCTTCATCGCTACAAACGTGCAGGTGTGATCGGCACGTACCGTGCGCTTGGCAGGCTCACCGCTGTCACAATCGAGTCCGCTCGGCACATCAACAGCGAGTTTCTTCGCCGATTGATCGTTCATCCATTCGATCGCCGTATCCAATGGCGGGCGAGGTTCGCCGACGACGCCGGTGCCCAACAACGCGTCGACGATCCAAGCCGCACCTTCATTAAGTCGTGCGAGTTCGTTTTTCAAAACGCCTGCTCCAGACTGCGCTTTCGACGACAAATTAACGATCGAGCCGCCGGTCTTCTCCAAAATCTTGAAGTTCGCCGCCGCATCGCCACGCAATTCGGCCGCCGGCGCGAGCAGCACGACTTGGCATTGATATCCGCGAATTCGAAGATGTCGCGCGATCACGAACCCATCGCCGGCGTTGTTGCCCTTGCCACAAAGAACGATTACTGACCCATCGATGCCGAGCGTCTCTAGCACGTCAACGCAGCCGCGGCCGGCGTTTTCCATCAGCACGAGTCCCGTAAAGTCATAGTCCTCAATCGCTCGCCGATCGACATCGCGCGACTGCTCTCGCGTAAAAACAAGCGTTTTTTCCATGCACATATTCTGCCATGCCGCATCCCAACGTACGACTGGGCGCTTGCGGCTTAGCTAAACCGCGCAGTCAACCCAAGCCACGGCATTCCAGCCTTGCTCACTCAACTCATTTCCACGATTATCCGACGCTCGCGCAACACCACCATGCATAACACAAGCGAAGAACCGAAGGCCAGCCGCGGCATCCTTGCCGCGTCTGCCTCTTCGTAGGCGACCCGCCACCTTTCGCGAACCTTGCGAATTGGCCAACCGAGCGGTTGGCAAGGCAGATCGCCTTTCCGTGGAGAGAAACCACAAACCGACCCGCGGGGCGGCTCGCGGAGAAGCACCAGCTATTCGATGAAGCTCAGCCAAATTATTCTGATCAGCGCTGCCATTTTTTCGACAGCCTCCGGCGTAGTCGCTCAGCAGCCGGTTCCTGGCGCGCCGACCGTTGCCGCGCCCTATGGAGCGCCGCCGAGTCTCAATGCGCAGAACTATTTGCAACCATCACCTGGCACAGCTCCTCCGGTGTTCGTTCAGCAAACTCCTTCTGGCGTTCCAATTTATCCGCCCGGCGCCGCGGTGGCGCTGCCCGGCCAAACGCCCGGCTCGATTTTCGGTCCGCCCGGTGCGGTTGTCACCGTCCCTCAGGGGCCCGGCGCACCGGAGCAACTTCCGGCGCCGCCGGGTTATGCAGCTCCCGGAACTCAACCGCCGCCTCCCGGTTATTTCGCGCCGGGTGCTCAAGTGCCTCCGGGCGTTCTTGTTCCAGGCGCTGCAGCGCCACCGCCGGCTGCCGTCGTCCCACCGCCAAGCATGATCTCAGTACCCGTCGTCGACGAAGAATACGCCTGGGACCAAATCACCGATGTCGTGACCGACTACTTCAAGATCGCGCGCGAACAGCGAGCCCGCCGCGGCAGCGCCGGTTTCTGCGAAGGTCGCATCGATACCGTGCCGCGCGACAGCGCCACCGTGCTGGAGCCGTTCCGCAACGATTCAATTGGCACGTTCAATCGCTGGGAAAGCACTTTCCAAACGATTCGCCGCCGCGCAACCGTGCGAGTGATCCCCGATCCAAACGGCTATCAGGTGGAAGTCATCGTCGTAAAAGAGCGCGAGGATTTACCGAGACCCGAGCGAGCCACGGCGAGCCGAGCCTCGTTCAGCGACAATGCTATCGACATCTCGCTGCCCAGTGATCGTACCGACGAAACGACGCGAATCAGCAGCTCACCGCGCTGGCTTTCCCTGGGCCGCGATCCGCTGCTCGAGCAACGCATGCTCGCCGAGATTCAAGGCCGCCTGAACGGTGTGGTCGCCCGCGGATCAGCGCTCGGGCAGTAACAAAACGCAACCGCGTTTCCTTTCCGCACGGCTTGGCCCAGAAAGTAGGTCCCGCTTGCCGAGCGGGACCTGAACCTGTTCGGTAGCATCGAGAATCGCTCCGGTCCGGGACCTACCAAGATTTTGCGGGCAAAGCCCTTTCGGCATGCTCGCTTCAGCGAGCAGTGGCGACAGCAGACGACGGCACGCCCAGCGCCACAATCGGCGCCGCGATGGGACTCGTTTCTACTTTCGCCACCGGCAGCTTTAGCGTGAAGGCCGTTCCCATGCCGACGGTGCTTTCGACTCGAATCTTGCCTTGGTGCGCTTCGATAATCTCGCGGCACATTGCGAGCCCGACACCCGTGCCCCCTTTGCCGCTGGCATCAGGACCGGTTTTGGTAGTGAAGTAGCGATCGAAAATCTTCGGCAGCTGCTCCGCAGGAATGCCGGCGCCCGAATCGCGCACCGTCAGATCGACGGTATTCGCCGCGGTGTCCGGCGCCACGCGAATGACGATCCGGCCACCCCGCGGCATCGCTTGCCGTGCATTGGTGAGCAGGTTCAGCAGCACTTGCTGAATTTCATTGCCGCACACGAGCGCCAACGGCGAAGGCTCAAACTGAGCTTCAATCACGATCCGATACTTCTGCATCTCCCGCTCCAGCAGCACCAGCGATGACTCGATTAACTTCGCGAGATCGGTCGGCGCTCGCTCGTGACCGCGATTGCGCGCGATTCCTAACACGCCATTTGTGATTTTCTCCGCGCGGACAGCGGCCTCCAGAATCTTTGTGAGCGCCTTGTCACGCGTGGCGTCGTCTTTGTGGCGCAGCCCGAGCTTCGCGTAGTTGATGACCGTCATCAAAATATTGTTGAACTCGTGCGTCGTCGTGCTGACAAGCTCGCCGAGCGCCGCCATCCGTCGCGCCTGCCGCAGTTCCGCGCTGAGTATTTCCAACTGGCGTTCCACCGAAACCGAATCGTCTGACATGATTCACCAAGCCATTTCCGGGTCGCTAGCAGAGCCGATCGTAGAATGCCAAAACGACCCAAGCAGACAAGTCACTGCTAGGGGTGATAGCGTTCGTAACCTTCGCACAGCTTCGCTCGCCGCCGCAGCGGGGGCTGTTTGCCGAGTTTAGGTGTCTTAACTCTTTGCTGCAAAGGATGTTGCGTGATACGCGTAGTATCGTCGAATCGCCCTGGCCGACTCCAATACCGAACAATAGAATCTGCCCCCTTCTAGCCGAGTTTGAATGTAGGCCTTTGGGTCCTCGAGATTATTCCATTTCGTGGAGCGCGATGGCTGTATTACCACACGATGCCGTCGCGGCCATACGAGGTGCCAGGAATGCATACCGTTGCCATGTTGCAGGAAGCGTTAGATACGGCGCGCCGGCTCGGTTATGAAGTGCGCCAGGATTGGCTCGGCGGCGATGGCGGCGGCCACTGTATCGTCCGCGGCCGCAAGTGGTTGCTCCTGGATGTCGCGCAATCTGCCGACGAACAATTAGATGTTGTCGCCGATGCGCTCCGCACCGAAAGCGATGCTAGTCGTGCTATTCGCTCCGACGAACTTGCCGAACGCCTCCAGGTTCGCCGCGCGGCATGATGTGTTTGGCATGACGCTACGTCCACGTCTGTCAGACGCCGGCTCTGAAGCATTTAGTCGGCTGCGCTACTGAGTACGGTACAATTCACGCGCGGCAATATACTGGGCCACCGCTTCTGGCGTGAACGATTCAATCGAGTCGCCCGCCCCAACGCGTCGTCGAATCTCGGTGCTGCTGATATCGACAAGCGGCATGTTCACGACCAGCGGTTGCGTCGAACTTGTACACAGCGCCCCTAGCGTTTCAAGACTAGGCTGCGCTTCCCCCGGCCGATGAACGACAAGCGGCGTCGCCAGCCGAAAAATCTCGCGTGGATCCTTCCACTGCGCCACATCGCGCAGCGCATCGGCGCCAATTAAGAAGAACAGCATCGCTTCCGGCAACTCCTCACGAAGCTGCCGCATCGTGTCGATGGTGTAGCTTCGACCGCCCCGCTCGATTTCAAGCGTGCAGACACGCCACGCTGGTTCGTCCAACGTCGCAAGCCGCAGCATCTCCACGCGATCGCTATCGCTCGCGTGCGGCCCGCGCGCCTTGAGTGGCTGCACCGCCGTCGGCATGAACCACACTTCGTCGAGCGCAACCTGCCGCTGGCACGCGCGCGCGAGTGCCAAGTGTCCATTGTGGACTGGATCAAAACTACCGCCAAAAATACCGAGGCGCATCGTAGGGGCTGCGGACTGGGGGGCTAGGGGCTGGGGTGCAAGGCACCCATCAAGCTACGATACATTCTCATTTACGTAATCCCCAGCCCCCAGTCCCTAGCCCCCAGCCCCTTTTGTCCCAACAGCAATCACTCTTTGAAACCGAGCCCGCTCCGTGGGAAGTCGATGAGGCGGCCGAGCAGCTGGTGGCTACGGTCGTGATGCCCGAAGGGCCGGAGTGCGAGTTCGATTATCTCGCGCCCGAAGAAATGGTCGCTGACACCAAGCCCGAAAGGCGACTGGAAGCTGGCCGCCGGGTCCGTGTGCCGTTCGGCCGCGGCAATCGCAGCGTGGTCGGCTACTGCATCGCAGTCGGCATCAAATCCGCCGGCGGCCGAAAACTTAAATCGGTGGCCGCCGTACTCGATCGCCAAACGCTCATCTCGCCTCCCATGCTGCGGTTGGGTCACTGGATGGCCGACTATTACCTTTGTCCGTTGGGCCAGGTGCTCGAATCGATCGTTCCCGCCGGTGTGCGCCGCGACGTAGGAACACGCGATGTCACATTGTTGGCCGCAGCGCCGAATGCCGCCGACCAAATTGCTGAGATGAAGCTGTCGGCCAAACAAATGGCCGTCATGCAGCGTCTGCTGGCGAACAATTTGCCGACAACCGCCAAACAGCTCGCCAGTGAAGTCGGCTGTACCGCTGCTCCGATCAACGAACTGCGAAAAAAAGGCCTGATCGTTTCCAGCATCGAACGACAACGCACCGATCGACTTTCATTAACTCCGGATGCCCGCCAGGCTGCACTCGAGTTGAATCCTGACCAGGTTCAAGCGCTCCAAACAATTCGCAGCGCACTCTCGGCCCAAGAGCATCAAACGATCCTCATCCATGGCGTCACTGGCAGTGGCAAAACCGAAGTCTATATTCAAGCGATCGAAGACGTCGTCCGGTTCGGCCGGCAAGCGATTCTACTCGTTCCTGAAATCAG
>DATBAY010000269.1:0-2528 GCA_036271295.1 Lacipirellulaceae bacterium
TGAGCCCTAAGTCGGCCAACAGCTCGCCTCGCTCACCATGCTCGATGAATTTATCTTGAATTCCGCACCGGCGAATGTGGCTGGTGTTGAGTCCGGCGTCGGCTACCAGTTCCAATACGGCAGAACCGAATCCGCCCATGAGCGAGCCTTCTTCCACCGTGACCACAAAGCTGCATTCTCGCACCGCACGCAAGATTGTGTCGCTATCGAGCGGCTTCGCGAACCGGGCGTTGATCACGCCGACGTTGATACCCTCTGCGGCCAGCAGCTCCGCCGCTTTGATCGCTTCTGCCAGCAGCGCGCCACAGCAGACGATCGCGCCGTCGTCGCACCAAGAGAGAATTTCACTCTTAGCGAACTCGACTGCCGACCGTTTGCCGGGAATCGTCGGCAGTGTTGCCTTCGGATAGCGGATTGCACAGGGGCCGTCGTGCGACAGCGCGAGTTTGAGCATTTGCGCCAAATCATGCTCGTCCGCGGGCGCCATGATCGCCATGTTCGGAAACACGCGCAGGTAGCCGAGGTCGAAGACGCCGTGGTGAGTCGGACCATCAGGCCCGGCCAGGCCGCCACGATCGAGCATGAACGTGACGGGCAAATTCTGCAGGGCAACTTCTTGGAAAATCTGATCGTACGATCGTTGCAAGAAGGTGCTGTAAATATCGACAATCGGGCGCAGCCCGACCTTTGCCTGGCCAGCTGCGAACGCCACCGCGTGACCTTCGCAAATACCGGTATCAAAGAACCGCTCCGGGAATGCATCGCGCACGCGTTCGAGATTGTTGCCTTGGCACATGGCGGCCGTAAGCACGGTGACGCGCGAGTCGTTCGTCATTTCCTCAAAGATTGCCGCCGAAGCCGCATGCGTGAACGCCCGCGCCGTGCTCTTCTTCATCTGCACGACTTCGTCGGCCCGCCGTTCGAACTGCGGGGGTGCATGAAACAGCACAGGATTTTCTGCTGCCGGCCGAAAGCCGTGGCCTTTTTCGGTAACGACGTGCAACAGCACGGGCCCTTCGACATTGCGAATCATTCGCATGTACTTCCGCAGCAGGCCAATGTTGTGCCCATCAATGGGCCCAAAGTACCGCAGTCCCAAATCCTCGAATAACATGCCGCCGTGCAAACCAGCTTTGGCGGCTTCCTTAAGCTGCGCGAGAAAGCGTTCCACTGGGTCGCCGAGCAGCGGCACTTTGCCGAGGACCTTCACCACCTCTTCCTTGAGGCCGGAGTACATGCGATTCATGCGCAGCCGATCGAGATAATCGGCCACGCCGCCGACCCGCGGACAAATCGACATCTTGTTGTCGTTCAGCACGATGAGCAGTCGTTTGCTCGATCGACCGACATTGTTGAGCGCTTCGTAGACGATGCCGGAGGGGAACGCGCCGTCGCCGATCACTGCGACGCTCCACCGATTCTCGCTAACGCGAGCCAATTCGTCGCCACTCGCGAGGCCGAGTGCGGTCGACACGCTCGAGCCGGCATGGCCGGTCATGAACAGGTCGTACTCGCTTTCCTCTGGGTTGGGGTAGCCCATCAAGCCACCCTTCATCCGCATGGTGTCGAACTGTGGATACCGGCCGGTGACGAGCTTGTGAGGATAAATCTGATGCCCCGTGTCCCAAATCAATCGATCGTGCCGGAAGTCAAACGTTTGATGCAGCGCCAGACAGAGTTCGACCACGCCAAGGTTAGACGCAAAATGAGCGCTGCGGCCGGTTACGAGGTTGCACAGCACTTCGCGCATCTCGGCCGCAAGCCGCTCCAGCTGAGGCAACGACAGCGGATGCAAATCTTCCGGAGAGTGAATCGTCGGCAGGATCGGGGATGTGGTCACGCTTTAACTTTCTCGACATCGGCCAGGCAGACCGTCCGAACGGTCAATTCTTTCGAGTCTGCACAAATTTGGCCAGGGCCTGCAGTGGTTCCGCCCTCGCACCGAATACCTCGATCATAACACAAGCTTCGCTCACCAGCTTGGCCACTCGCTCCCGGCTAGCATCGCAACCCAGCAGTTGTGGGAACGTAAATTTGCCGAGATTCGCGTCTTTGGCGACACGCTTCCCCACGGCTTCCTGGCTCCCGGCTACGTCCAATAGGTCGTCCGTAATTTGGAACGCCAGGCCAATCCGTTCGCCGAACTGAACCAGGGTCGCCAATTGATCCTGCGACGCGCCGGCCACGATGCCGCCCAGCTCGAGCGATGCCCGAATGAGCGCGCCGGTTTTACGCCGGTGAATGGCTTCAAGTTCCGGCAGGCCGCCCGAATTTTGCGACGCTCCTGCGGCCATTTGCAGGTCCACTGCCTGGCCGCCGACGAGTGCAGTTGCTCCCGCTGCCCTACCTAACACAGCGCAACATTGCGCGGCCGCCGCTGCCGGCCGAATCTCGCTGGCCAGAATCTCAAACGCGCGGGCCAATAGTGCGTCGCCGACCAGAATCGCGGTCGCCTCATCAAAGGCTTTGTGACAAGTTGGCCGGCCGCGACGCAAATCATCGTCATCCATCGCGGGCAGGTCGTCATG
>DATBAY010000270.1:0-4941 GCA_036271295.1 Lacipirellulaceae bacterium
TTGTCGGCCGCAACGGCGCCGGCAAATCCACCCTGCTGCGCATCCTGCTGGGCGACGAAGAGCTCGACAAGGGCGAAGTCATCCGCCATCCCAAGCTGCGGCTGGGCTATTTGCGGCAGCACGACCCGTTTCAGCCCGGCGAAACCGCGATCGAATTCCTGATGCGCGACAGCGGCCAGCCCGATTGGCGCTGCGGCGAAATCGCGTGGCAGTTTCAATTTCCAGATGCCATGCTCGATCGCCCGGTGCGCGAGCTCTCCGGCGGTTGGCAGACCCGCACGAAGCTCGCATCGCTGCTCCTTCATGACCCGAACTTGCTGATTCTCGACGAGCCCACAAACTTCCTCGACCTCCGCACGCAGATGTTGCTCGAGCATTTTCTGAACGAGTTCCGCGGCGGCTGCTTGATCGTGTCGCACGATCGGGAATTCCTCAAAAAGACTTGCACCCACACGCTCGAAATGTCTCGCGGCCAGCTCACCATGTACCCGGGCAATGTCGAAGCCTATCTGGCCAGCGTCGAGGAACGCCAGGAACACGATCGCCGAGTGAATGCCACCACGCTCTCAAAGCGCCGGCAGCTCGAAACATTCATCAACAAGAATCGCGCGCGGGCCAGCACCGCGAGCCAAGCTAGAAGCAAAGCGAAACAACTCGAACGGCTCCAACTGGTGCACATCGAAGGCGCTGAAGCGAGCGTGAAGTTCAAGTTTCCGGATATTGAAGCGCGGCAAGGTCCGGCCGTGCGAACAAAGCATCTTGATATCGGCTATCCGGATCGCACGATTGCCCGAGACGTCCACGTGGAAGTCGATCACGGCACGCGCGTCGGCATCGTGGGAGACAACGGCCAAGGCAAAACAACCTTCTTACGCACCGTTTGTGATTCACTTTCGCCGGTCGCCGGCGACGTGATCTGGGGCTACGGTTGCCAGGTCGGCGTGTATGCGCAGCACGTTTACACTTCGCTTCCCGAAGAGAAAACAGTGTACGAATACTTGGAATACCAGGCGGTTTACGGAACGCTCCCCCAACAAATCAAAGACGTCGCGGGCAGTTTGCTGTTCAGCGGTGAAATGATCGAAAAGAAGATCAAGGTGCTGAGCGGCGGCGAGCGAGCCCGCCTAGTAATGGCCGGTTTGCTGCTCCAAAAGAATAACGTCTTGGTATTGGATGAACCCGGCAACCATTTGGATGTCGAATCTGTCGAAGCCCTGGCCGAAGCGCTCATCGGCTATAGTGGCACCGTGATCTTCACGAGCCACGACCGGCACTTCATGCATCGTGTCGCGACACACGTCATCGAAGTCCGCGCCGGAAAAGTGGCTAGTTATCCGGGCAACTACGACGAGTACGTTTACCGAATTCAGAATGAAATCGACTCGGGCCTCCGCGCACCGCACACTCCGGCGTCGCCTGGCTCGCCGGCCGGAGCACCAGCTGCGGAGCGCAAGAGTCGCGGCCGCGCTGATCGCGACTCTCAGAAGAAGCTGAAAAACGTCGAGCGCAAAATCGCACGCTTGGACGACGAAAAGAAGGAAGTCAACGCAAAACTGCTCGCCGTGACTGATGCGGGCGAAGCCCAGCGGCTACACGGCGAACTGACCAAGCTCACCAACGAACTGGCTTCGCTCGAAGAAGAGTGGTTGGAGCTTTCGTCTGATTTAGACTCTTGAGAGTGACTTGGGCACTCGTCGCATAGTCGTAAGCAGCGCCATTGCGACGCATAAATCAGCGACCCACGTCGGTTCCGGTACTGCTGCCGCCCCGATCCCACTGCCCGCTCCGGCTGCCACGCCAAAGCCGCTGCGCCAGATCGCATAGTCCGCTTGATCGATAACGCCGCTGCCATCGCCGTCCGCGCCGGAATATCGCGTTACAGTCGCGCCAACGGAATTGCGCCACAGCACGTAATCGGCCGTATCGACTACGCCATCGCGGTTGAAATCACCCACCAACGCGCCCAATTCGTAAGCACCAATGTCGAAGATGCCGCCCGCTGGGCGCGCCCCGCCTTCCAAGTCGGCGAACGCCGCATCGAAACTCGTTCCCGCGTTGACGGCCGGCGATCCAGTATTGAGGTGGTAGTCGTTTGCCGCGGAATTTGCGAAAAGCTGAACAGCCGTCGCGAACGAATGGGTATCGTTTCCGGTGGCTTGCCACTGTGCGAGATTGAGAAACGTGTCGCCGTCGTCTGTGGTGAAGGTCGGCGTGACGACGTTGTAATCGCTGCTGAAGCCGGACAGGCTATCGGGTGAGATATCGATAGCACCGTGCGAAGGATTGTTGTTAAGCAAAATGTTATTGCGCACCGTATCGCTGGTGCTGCCATTTTGAATATTGAGATCCCATCGTGCATTACTCGGTTCGATGATCGTATTGTTCGCAACCACGTCGCCGCTCGAACTGCCGCCGCCATCCTCCTTATAAAGCGAGATGCCGCTGGCGTGATTGTTGTAGAGCAGGTTGTTCGCAATGACGGAATTTTGCACGCCGTCCATATTGATCCCGCTGCCGCCTCCGGTGCCGTTGTTGTAAATAATGTTTCCCGTCACCACGGCACCGGTGATGATGCCATCGCCTCCTTGGCTGGCATCGCCATTCATGTGAATGCCGTTATCGTGATTATTGAATGAGATATTGTTACGAATGATCGGCCGATCGCCGCTATTCGACACGTAGATGCCATGTTGATCGACCGAACCGGAAGTCGTGTTCGATTCGATGAGCAGATCGTCGACGAAACCGGTGAAGATTCCCCATTCGCCGTTGTTCGCGGCAGTCACGTGGCGCACCGTAACGAATTTGGCCAGCGCGTCGGAGTCTCCGACCGAGCGCACACCTGCGCGAGGCATTCCATTCACTGTGAAGCCGTCGATCGTGACATATGATGCTCCCTCGAGATTGATCCCATCCGGCGTCGTGGCGTTCCGCTGGTTTATGACGACTCCTGGCTGGGCAAAAAACTCAATCGGCGCGGCTGCCGTCCCGCTTGTTTCGAGGTCGAAGCCTGTGTAGTTTCCCGTCGCTACGGTCACGAAATCACCCGCATGCACGACGTCTGCAGCGTGTTGCAGCGTAAGCCACGGCGAAGCCGAAGTGCCGTTATGCGAATCGCTCCCGGTCGGAGAAACAAAATAGGTCGTGCCGTTCACCTGGCGGCAAAAGACCGACAACACCAATACGGCCAGAACTTGATACTTGCGACATTCCATTCGGCTTCCCTCCGGTCCTTCATCCTCTTGAGCTTCCTGAGCGCCGTGCACACAGAAATAGCAGGCTCATAGCGTAGATGGCCGTCGTCGGCTCCGGTACCGTTCCATTGACGAGCGGCGTGCTCGCACCGCTTCCCGTCGTGCTACCAAAGTGGCTGCGCCACACAATGTAATCTCCGGCGTCTATTACACCGTTGCCATTGCCATCAGCGGCCAAGCCCGAGCCTGTTTGATTCAGCATGTTTCGCCACTTGACGTAATCGCTTGCATCCACAATCCCATTGCCACCGTAGTCGCCTGTGATCGGCGCCGTGAACGACCTCGCGAAAATCGACGCCCGCGCCGTCGCAATTTGCGACGCATCTAACTGGTACGAGGTGCTGCTCGGGCTCATCAAGTTTGCATCGCCGGTTGCCGTATGGCTCAATCCCAGATTGTGCCCAAGTTCGTGCGCGAACACGCCGGAGATTACATCGAGCCCGGCGCCGAACGTCAGCAAGCTGTCGCCTGTAAATCCGACGACACCGTTACCGCCAATGAAAGACAACCCCGCCGCATAGCTCTCACTGAGCGGCCCGAATGCGGGCACGACGTTCACGAGAAACATATCGATCACCTGCGGATCCGAATTCAACACGCTCGCGGCTCGGGCGTTCGAAATGATCGTGTTCAAATCGCCTTGCGGCCGCGTTCCAGTTCCAGCGGTCCCTTGATAGGCAAACGTGCTGTTGTAGCGCGTAACCGTGGGCAAGAAATCGACGCCTATCCCAGCCTGAGCCCAGATCGTGTCGATCCCCGCCTCGATCGTCGCTTGCTGCGTGGCATTACCGAACACCGTGGCGGGCGACGTACCGTTGTCGAGCGCAGTTTGAATCAACTGCACCTCGACGTGCTTCGTTATCGGCTGCGCCGGATTGACTATGAGCGCCGCGCTCGTGGCCTCCGCCAGGCCGGCCATGGAAAACAATGCGAGCGCAGATTTGAAAAGGAAACGCATGATACCTCCCCGAGAGTTCCACCTAACGGATCGTGACGAGGTGGGAAGAGTATTCCGCGATTGCGGCGGTGAAAAGTGCGTTTCGATCGTCGCACCGACAAATAGTCCGGGAGGAATTGTGCAGCCCCTAGGATTTACGGTGTGACAGCAATGCGCGCTGCACCGGCGCTGCAAATCGCTATTACCTCCCTACTTTTTCGACTTCCCTTGCTCCTGTTCAAATTGCTCTTTTTGATCCGCAGTTTCCTTAGCCCACTGCTTCTGCTGTGCAACTTCAGCCGCGAATGGGGAGTTGGGGCGCAGGACTCTTAGGTAGACTTCTCTCCCGTCAACCTCTTTGAAAATAGTCCAGTCGATGATCCAGCCTTTTCCATTCCATGCGAAGTAAACGGACTCCCACATAGTTACCGAACGGGAGTCAATCGAGAAATCAACGCGGCTGTGTTTGTCCTTATCTTTCGGAATTGCTACCGTGAGTCCTAAAAGAGTTCCCCCGCGCCGTGGTCGGACATCCCCGATCTTCCGAGCATACGTGGGGAATTCAAGGTACCGCGTCCCGACAATCCCGATGGACGCGTCAATCAAGGGATAGTCCGTTTCGTTATAGAAGTTGAAAGTACACTCTTGGGTATCCTTGTCGTCATCTTTTTTGCCCGTGAAATTTGGCGAGATAGTTAGCATTCCATCCGGAGCGCCTTTTACCTCATAGAGGATTTGCTGCGTCAAAAG
>DATBAY010000271.1:0-9549 GCA_036271295.1 Lacipirellulaceae bacterium
CGCGCTGGGCGCGGTGGGATATTTTTTGCTCACGGGAAGCCCGGTGTTCGAGGCGGAGAGTATCGTCGACTTGTGCCAAAAGCATGTTGCGACGCCGCCGCCGCCGCCATCGGAGCGCGTGCGGACACCGATTCCGGCGGCGCTCGAAGCGGCGATCTTATCTTGCCTCGAAAAATCGCGGGCGAAACGGCCGCAAACGGCGCGCGATTTCTCGATTCAGATATCGCGCTGCGCGGAAGCGCTGGAATGGTCGATCGAGGATGCGGATGCCTGGTGGGGCCGGCATGAGCGTGGGCAGCCGGCCAGTCTCAGCGAATCGCCGACGGGTGCGCAAACGGCGACTCGCCGCTACGATATGACGATCGATCAAGGGTGATCGAAGCGGGTCGTCTTTCTTGGGCAGATCGTGGCCGAGTTGAAGCCTCTGCCTGCGAATTACTTACTCTTGAGATCGAACGCCGGCAGCTCCTGGTTGCCTAATTTTACCGTCGCCTTCAGTTCGCTTTGTGCGTTGTACCGCTTGGGCAGCATTTCTTCGGTCAGATCGACGGTGGGACTGTTGGGCGTTTCGTATACCTTTTTCTTACCGACGACACGCGGCGCTGTGATGGAGACGCGTTTCTCGCCAGGTGGCACGGTCGCACTGAATTTGCCGTCAGTGATCGTGGCATCGGCGGTCGCCGTGCGACCATCGGCCGGATCGAAGCGGATGTTGCCAGACTTTATTGGCTGTCCATCGAGCGAGACGGTTCCGGTCACGGCGCCGTGTTTCGTGTCCGCAGAACAGCCCGTCAACAGGCCGAGCAACAAGAAACTGGAAGTGAATGACAGCAGGCGTGCTTTGAATATCATCTACCGTCCACTCTTGCTACAGATTCGCGGCAAGCATTGGTCAATCAATTGCTGGCATCGGAAATGACTTCGCCGCCGTTCATTGTGCCCATGGCGCGCCACAGATCGAGCGCGATTTCGTTGGTAACGAAGCGTAGCGAGCAATCGGCCATGATCACGTTCACTCCGCCCGGGTGCCGGCTGCGGGCGGCTTTGTGAGCGTAGGCGCCGATCAAGGCCGGCGGATCATCCTGTAGATTCTTTCCGCCATTGTGCAAATACGGTGTAACGTCTGTGCCGCTGTTGGGCGTATCGATCGTCATGTACTCGGTACAGCCCTCGCCGTCGTTGAGCATGTCGCCGCGGATATCGTAGGTATCGTCGGCCGCGGTACAAACAGTTTCCGAAAGCAACATCGTGTGTGAGGTGCCGTCGGTAATATCTTTAAACCTCACAAGTCGAGGCAGCGTGGCGGTCGCGAAGTCTTCGAGACCGAACGGCGCTAGGCCATACTTGGCTGTCCATGTTGGGTCGGGAGCGACATAGGGTGCAGCTCCCGGCATGGCAAATTGGCCCCAGTTGATGACGTAGTTCCCACGGCAGCGCCAATAGATGTCTCCAGTCCACATTGCACCGGGCCGATCGCTCGCGCAATAGTACGCCGGTATTTGCTTGGCGTAAGTTCCATCGAAAGTGCTGGTTATCGTATTGGGGGACTCCCAGAAGTTTATGCTTTGATTAAACGCGGTGGCCTGCGATTGATCTTCCATGTAGGGCCAGGTGTAAACGACCCATACTCGCCGCGGATTAGTACGCAGCGGTTCCGGTAATCTGTTTAGAGTCGCGTGAAAGTTTTGCATCGCGACGCCCCATTGCCGAATCGTGTTTTGGCAAGCCGCTCGGCGGCCGGCCTCGCGGGCCGCTTGGATGGCGGGCAACAGCAGGGCGACGAGGATTCCGATGATCGCGATGACGACCAATAATTCGACGAGCGTAAACGCGAGCCGCGTGCGCGGCGACGGTTTCGTGCTTTTCATGACTCGTGAGAGAAGAGGTTCCAACCGAACGGTCGACAGAGCCAGCACAACCACCGCAGTATAGCTGGCACGAAAATAATTGCTAGATCGGTCCGAGCGGCGTTGGGCGGGCGGCGTTCTGGATAGTGGGGCACAATTCGACGATGCCCTGCGGCGACGCTAAATTGGCAGTATGAATCCACGATTTTCGAATTGGATGGGCCGCGGCCGCCTGTGGTTGCTCGTCGTTCTTGCTTGGGGAGCGCCGCCGTTCGCTGTTGCGGCACCGGCTGGGCAGGGCGTTCCGCTGATTTTTGATACGGACATCGGCAATGATGTCGATGACGCGCTCGCGCTCGGCGTCATTCATGCGCTCATGTCGCGCAAGGAGTGTGAACTACTCGCGGTCACGGTAACGAAGGATGAAGCGCTATCCGCGCCGTTTGTCGACGTCATTAACACGTTTTACGGCCGTGGCGACGTGCCGATTGGCGTTGTTTGCAACGGTGCGACGCCGGAGCCGAGCAAGTACACCGGGTTAGCCAACGAGCGCGATGAGGGCAACCTGCGGTATCCGCATCGGCTGCAGAGCGGAGCGGATGCGCCGGATGCGGTGAAGTTACTGCGCGAAACGCTCGCGAAGGCACGGGATGGCGTCGTGGTAATCGTTCAGGTTGGCTTTTCGACGAACCTCGCGCGACTGTTGGAATCGCCGAGCGATAACATCAGCTCGCTAACGGGCCGGGATTTAGTGCGTGCGAAGGTGCGGCTGCTTTCGGTGATGGGCGGCGCATTTGTGACGCAGGATAAGAAGCCGGCATTGGAATACAACATCGTGAAAGATATCCCCGCGGCCCAATCACTCGTTGGCGATTGGCCGACGCCGATTGTGTTCAGCGGATTTGAAATCGGTGTGGCGATTCCGTTTCCGCATGAGTGCATCGAACACAACTTCGGGTACGTGAAACATCATCCGCTGGCCGAGGCGTATCGGCTTTATAATCCGCCGCCGCACGATCGGCCGACTTGGGATCTTACGAGCGTGCTGTATGCGGTGCGGCCGGATGATGGTTACTTCGACTTGTCGCCGCCGGGGCGTGTGGCCGTCTCCGACAAAGGCGAGACTTCATTCACTGCGGAGCCGAACGGGCCGCACCGGTACTTAATGTTGAACGCGGAGCAGAAGGTGCGGGTTCGTGAGGCGCTGGCGGAGTTGGCGAGCGAACCGCCGGACTGTGTGAAGCCTTAGCTTAGTTTGCGCATCTTGGAGACGCGGCCGGTGGCGACCCATTCGCAGACGAAGATGTTGCCCTGGGCGTCGAAGCAGGCGTCGTGCGGGTGGATGAATTTGCCGTCGGGCCAGCGGTCGGGGTGTTTGCGGATTTCGCGCTTCATGACTTCTTTGCCCCAAGCCTCGTCGTCGCCGAATTGAGCGACGACTTTGTTCTGGCCATCGAGCAGCGTCACACGGGCTTGCAAGTCGGGCACGAGCAGCAGCTCGCCGGACGTGTCGATGTTGGCTGGCAGGAAGAAGCCGTCGAGCGTTTGTTGGTGTTCGCCGTCGAGCGTGAACCATTGCAACCGGCCGTTCGCGCGGTCGGCGATGATGATGCTTGGTTCGCGGCCGGCGCGCTGGTCGATCCAAATGCCGTGCGGGGTGTTGAACTGGCCGTCTTCCTTGCCCGGTTTGCCGAAGGTTTTTTTGTAGTTGGCGTCGTGATCGTACAAATGGATGACGTAGGCGCCGTAGCCGTCTGCCAGGTAGAAGTCGGTGCTGTTTGGGCGAAAGGCGATGTTGGTTGGTTGGAAGCGATTGCGGGCCATGCCGGCCTTCGTGCTTTTGTCTTCGCCCTCGGCGTAGATGCCGGATTCCATCGGCGCGTGGCGTTCCCAGATCGGTTCGCCTTTGAGCGTGAGCTTCGCGAATTTTTTGAGGCCCTGATAGCCGGTTACGTAGAGGAATTCTTCGCCGTTTTCGTCGTGCACCTCGAGGCCGTGGCCACCGCCTTGGAATTCCTGGCCGAACGAGCGGATGTATTTGCCGTCGGGGTCGAACACGAAGATGGCGGGGTGGTCTTTTTTGTCTTTGTGGCCTTCGTGGATCACGTACAAATTACCGGCTTTGTCGAACGCGACGTCGTGCGTTGTTTGCCAGGTGAATTGATCTGGGAGCTGCGGCCAGTTGTGTTCGACTTCGTACTGGTGCTCGCCTTCACCCATGATGATCGGCGAATCGGTCTTTTTGGCGGTGGCGACGCGTGGCACGGCGAAACCGGCGGCGCCGACCGCGGCCCCAGCTGCCAACTGCAAGAATTCGCGACGGCGAATAACGGACGACATGTGCACTACTTCGTTAGAAAAAGGTCGTCGAGTCGACGATTTTTGGGAGGGCGAGGCTCCTGCCGACCTGGCAGGATCGCGAAGCGCGGCTCAGCAGGAGCTTCGCCCTCCCGGGATCGAATCTGCTAATTCTTTTTCTCGCCGGCGACTTTGGCGTCTGTGGCAGCCTTCGCGTCGGCAGCGGATTTGTCTGCAGCTGCTTTATCCGCGGCAGCTTTCGCTTCTTCTGCTGCCTTCTTTTCGGCGGCCGCCTTTTCAGCTGCGGCCTTAGCCTCGGCGGCGGCCTTATCGGCCGCCACTTTGTCGGCAGCTACCTTGGCGTCTGCCGCTGCTTTTTCGGTTTTGGTTTTGTCGGCGGCTACTTTATCGGCGGCGGCTTTGTCGGCGGCCGCTTTTTTATCCGCGGCAGCTTTCGCGTCGGCGGCTGGTTTTGCATCGGCAGTGGGAGCCGCGCCACCTTCCAGCTCCTTCAATTGCTTATCAATGTCGGCCGCACGTGCATTCACCGATTCGGAGTTCTTCTTGGCGGAGTCGAGTGCTTGCTGGGCTTTCGTTTCCTCGGCCTTCGCTTCTTCGACTTGTTTCTTCGTTGCTTCGAGCTCCTTCGTCAGTCGCATTTTTTTGACGACGGGATGGTCGTACCCGAGGTTGACCATGAGACCAGGGATATCTTTCTCAAGTCCCATCGCCGGATCGTAGTTAATCTTGGTTTGCCATAAGTAGAGCTTTCGGAGGTTCTTGAGGCCTTTGAAGTTCGGCACAGCCGCGTCTGTGATGCCGGTGCCGAACACGTTCAAGTACTGCAGGTTCGTCAGACCTTTGATGTGCGCCAAACCGGCGTCGGTAACGGTAGACCTCTCCAAATGCAATTCGGCCAGATTCTTGAGGCCTTCGAGCGGCGCGAGTCCCGCATCCGTCGGTTTCGAATCGGCCAGGTTCAATGCGTAACACTGCTCGGCGATGCCGGAGAGAAGCGCGACCTGGGCATCGCCCGCCGGTTCGGTTCGGTGCGCGAATGACACGGTAAGCAAGGAGCTGTCGGCAGAGAGCGGCATGACCTGCGCGCCGGCGGCGGTTAGTTTGTCGATCGCTTCCTTCGGGGCGGGGTTAACCTTGGGCAAAGGAATCTCGACCGGCTTCTCTTCCTTTTTCGGCGCGGCGGCGGCAGTATCTGCCGCGGCTGGTTTCGCCGGTTCCGCCGTAGCCACTGCTGCCGCTACCGGAAGCACCGCGCCTTCTTTGATCCACTTCGCAATCAGGTCGATCTTATCCTTCGCGAGCGGATCGCCGCCTTTGGGCATCCGTTTCTTATTGTCTGCCGGCAAAGTGATTCGCTTGTACAGCTCGCTCTTATCCGGGTCGCCAGCGACAAGCAGATCTTTCTGGCTGTCCAACTTTTCTTTGATGCCCGCCGCGGTATCGAGTCGCAACTTCGCCGCGGCCTTTTTTTCGCCGTGGCACTTAGCGCAGCTCTCGGCGAAGATCGGCTGAATTTGTTTCGTGAAGTCGACTTTGTCATCGGCCGCGGCGCTTGCCACGCCAAACCCTAGCAGCGTTGAACAAAGAACCAGAACGCGCACCATTGAAGCATCTCCAGGGAGTGGCTCGTATCTTGAACTCGAGGAGTCGAGTGAAACGGGGGCTTGGAAGGACCGTCGAACCTGTCGATGGCGGCCGCCCGTTTCCCTGGTGCTATTGTAATTGATGGCCGGGTGCTAGGCAGCCGGTGTCCAATGATGGACGGCGAGCGCCGCCGCCCCGAGAGCACCGCCATATTCGCCCATTTGCGACGCTTCAATTCTGGGGACGCGGCCATGGAGCTGGGGGGTCAGCGATTCAACCACGCTGCGGACCGGGGCCAGAAAGCTTTGTTCCAGCTCGGCCAGCGGCCCGGCGATGATGATTTGCTCGGGATTCAGAAGCAAATTGATCTGACACAGTGCGCGGCCGAGGTGCTCGGCCGCCCGACCGAGAACGCGTAAAACGAGGGGATCGCCGTGATGCGCGGCAGAAATGACGTCTTCGATGACGATCGATCGAGGGCGAGCGACGGTCAGCCCGGATTCGGCGCCTTCGTCAATTGCTTGCGTCAGCTGCGCCAAAATGGCCCGGACGGACGCCTGATGTTCGAGGGTACTCGGGCGCGGACTATTGAGTGCGCCAGGCAGGGAAGGGCAGGGCCAGCCGCCGATTTCGCCGGCCATGTTCCCGAAGCCGCGATGAAGTTTTCGCTCGACGACGACTCCAGCGCCGATACCGCTGCGAATGCCTACGCACACGAAATTGTCGACTTGTTTCGCTCGTCCAAATAACCGCTCGGCGAGGGCCATCGCGCGAATGTTGTTGTCGAGGTAGACCGGTACGCCGAACTTGTCGGCGAGCCGTTTGGCGAGCGGTATCGCGCGCCAGCCGGAGATGAATTCGTAGTGAACTGCGATGCCGCGCGGGATATCCACCGTTCCGGGAACACCGATGCCGATTCCTAAGAGCCGCGGGCCAGCATCGCCCACGGCCGCGATGGCTTTCTTAATCTTGGTCACGACGGATTTCGCGGTGTCGGCGGAACTAATTTTCAGGACGCATCGGTTTAACGATTCCTGCGAAAAATCAATCGCCGCGGCGGTGATCTGGCGGGCTTCGAAATCGACGCCCACGAACTGACCCATCTGCGGATTCAGCTCGAGCGTGGTCGCCGGTCGTCCTCCCTTGTACGGGACTTTCTTTCCTTCGCGCAAGACGCCATCGGCGATGAGCCGCTCGACGTAGGAGCCGATCGTCGACGGGGCCAAGCCCATTTCCCGCGCGAGATCGATTCGCGAGACACCATCCGCCAATCGCAGACGCTGCACGACGGCATTCGCCACTGCGAGGACGGCGTCTTGTTTGTTTTTGTTTGTTTGTGCAGAGCGCATGGCATTCATTAAATACTGGCAGGCGATGGAAATTCAACAATGCGAATCGGAATAGTGAACATTTTGTATACAAATCTTCGCCGCTCGACGGCAGAGGTCGCTTTTGAGATCCACAATCGCGCGTCAAGGCATCACGCTTGCAAACAGGTCACGAAATGGGTTGAGAGCGGTTGAATCTCCACGTTTCGCGATCATCTCAAACTTCGCAATGTGAAGTTTCACGGTCGGACCGACAAATGTGACGGAAGGCGTCTACAGAATCGCCGGCGAACGAAATTCATCGCCGCTTTCACCCATTATTTTGTTGACCGAAATAACCCCAGTTGTTAGCATCACGACCATCGGTTTACTGCGCCGCGGATGCGTCTTCTCTTTTGATACAGGTGTTCCATGGTATTCGCTTTTCGACGTTGCTTCGTTTTCGCGCCGATCCTCCTTGCCCTTGCATCGATTGCGCAGGCCCAGACTGATTACTTCTGGATGCCGCCCCTGGGTGGCAATGGCACCTGGGACACGTCGAACTTCAATTTGGCATGGAGCGATGGTGGGGCTAATGGAGCGCCCGATTACATCTGGCAAAACAACGGCAACGAGCGAGCGAACTTCGGCGGTGGCACAGGCGGCGTCGCAGGAACCGTTACGCTGGGCGCGCCGATTACTGCGTACGGAGTCAATTTTGCGACGGCGAATTACGTCATCAACGGCGGCGGGAATACGCTGACGCTGGTCGGTCCGGGCGGCGTCATTAACTCGAACGTGGCGGCTACGATTAATGCCCAGATCGCCGGAAGTGTCGGCTTAAGTAAGACGGGCAGCGGCGCTCTCACGCTTGGAACCGCGAATACCTATTCCGGCACGACGGCCGTGACGGGCGGCACGCTGCTGGGCGTTGCGCAAACTTCAGGGTCGCCGTTCAGCTCCGGGCCGGTCACGCTGAATGGTGCGATCCTGCAATTGAAAGCTGTTACGGCGTCGACATCGACAACGACTAACGTCGGTAACCTGACGATCGGTGCAGCCACGGCGGCCAATGTTGGTGCATCACAACTATCGGTGGACAACTCGCTCGCCGGCGGCTCGGCCACGACGACTTTTGCCGCAGGCAATTTGATTCGTGGCGGTACGGGCAGCGCGCTTGTCGTGACGCCGGCAGGCGGAAGCTTGGGCGGCGCGGACATGGTTACTTTGAGTAACGGCAACTCGCTCCTCACGAACGGTATTCTGCCGCCATGGGTTGTCACATCGAACGGGACGGGTCCGGCGGATTACGTTACTTATGGCGGCGCCGGCATTACGACGACTGGTTATTTCAGCGGCGATCTGACGACTTCTAACAACACGAGCGTGGTCGACCAATCGAGTTCGCCCGTGATTGCGGGCAACGTTAGCGCCTACGCTTTGCGAAATAGCGCGACGGTTGACCTGGCGACGCACACGTTGACGCTTGGCAACGGCTCGGGCCAATCGGGATTGATCCTCAATGGCGGCTCGATCACGAACGGCAATATTTCGTTCGGAGCAACCGAGGGTGTCGTGTTCGTTCAAGGAACAACGACGCTCGGCTCGGCCGGCAATTCGATTTCGAGTAATAACCTGACGATCACGGCGCTCGGCTCGAGTAATACGACGATCAACAGCAACATTGTGAACGGAACGGCGGCTTCGCAGGTCACGTTTACGGGTGCGACATCGGGTACCAGCCTCACGCTGAACGGCGCCAACGCGTATACAGGGGGAACGATCCTGAGCGTGAACACGGGTACCACGGGGAACGTATTCATCGGCAACAATGCTGCGTTCGGCACGGACAAAGTAACGAATATTCTTGTGCCGGGAAGCAGCTCCGATCAACTGCAAGCTTCGGGCGGCGATCGCACGCTGGCTAACGCGTTCGATTTGAATGGCGGGGTGACGTTTACGGGCACGAACTCGTTCACGTTCAATGGGCCAATTACGATCGTTAATTCGCTCGCCAATGGTGCTCGCACGCTGCAGAACAGCATCACCACGGCTGGCAAGACGGTGACCTACGGCACGGCCGGATCGGCTTCCACCATTACGATTGGCAATCCGGTTTCGAATGGCGGAGACGGCGTCGGTAAAAACGTGATCTTCAGTTCGAATGCAAGCTCAACGACGATCATTAACGATGTGCTGCAAGATCCCGCCGCGGGCGGCGGAACGGCGAGCGGCTCTGTAACGTACTCTGGCTCGGCCGGCGGCGTGGTTCAGCTCAACAGTCTCAACACCTACACGGGAGCTACCTTTCTTAACGGCGGCTCGACGATCCAGTTCAATCACGATTACAACGTCGGCGACCCTTCGGGACCGTTCGGCGTCGGTACACTTACGCCGAACAATTCGTCGAATAACGTTCTTCAACCGGTCGTGGGTGACCGGGTAATTGCAAACCCTATTGCACTAGTCACCGGATTTACGGTGAGCAACTC
>DATBAY010000272.1:0-5852 GCA_036271295.1 Lacipirellulaceae bacterium
GGCCAACGGGATCGACTTTTTCTTAGCTTCGGCGCTTGGCCTTACGAAGTTCCAGCACATCCTCGGCGTCCGCCAGTCTTTCTTGCAGCGCCAAAAACTCTTCGTACGGCAGGATGGCGAACTCTTTCTTGCCGTTCTTCGTCAGGATTTCTGGGTGTAGCTTCAACAAGTCTCTCCTTCAACATCTTTTACCGATACGCATGCTTGCGATGCAGAACACGTTATACAAGGACCACACTTCCCTCGGTTTCGAACAGCACTCGATAGTCGCCGACGCGCAGACGATACTCTGGCGTAGAGTTCGTCAGTCGTTTCACGTCGCCGGTCAAATCTTCCGCCAACTCTTCTATTTTATCAACAATACGCTGCCGCATAGACTTCGGCAGCGCTTTCAAGTCCTTGAAAGCTCGGGGCTTAACCTCGATGTCGTAAGTGATTTGACGCTATTGTGCCACCACGGGAAGTTCTAGCGGCTTTTCCGCCGCCATCGCCCGAATGTCTTCGGTGATTTTCATGGAGCAATACTTGGGGCCGCACATGCTGCAGAAATGAGCGCTTTTGAACGTATCTTGCGGCAACGTGGCGTCGTGGTAAGCCTGGGCGGTTTCCGGGTCGAGCGCGAGGCGGAACTGCTCGTTCCAATCGAAGGCGAAGCGGGCGCGCGACAGGGCGTCATCGCGATCTTGTGCGCCCGGGCGTTTGCGGGCAACGTCGGCGGCGTGGGCCGCGATTTTATAGGCGATCATGCCCTGTTTGACGTCTTCGCGCTCCGGTAGCCCCAGGTGTTCCTTCGGCGTGACGTAGCAGAGCATTGCCGCGCCGTGCCAGCCGGCAAGTGCGGCGCCGATGCAACTCGTGATGTGGTCGTAGCCAGGGGCGATGTCGGTCACAAGCGGGCCGAGTAGATAGAACGGGGCGCCGTTGCAGATTTCGATCTGCTTCTCGACGTTCATCTGGATTTGGTCCATCGGAATGTGACCGGGGCCTTCGACCATGACCTGGGTGCCGCGTTCCTGGCCGCGGCGGGTGAGTTCGCCTAAGACTTCGAGTTCGGCGAATTGGGCGGCGTCGCTGGCATCGGCGATCGAGCCGGGGCGAAGGCCGTCGCCTAAACTCCAAGTAACATCGTACTGCCGCATGATGTCGCAGAGGTCGTCGAAGTGTGTGTAGAGCGGATTTTGCTGGCGGTGGGTCATCATCCACTTGGCAACGAGGGAACCGCCGCGGCTCACAATGCCGGTGACACGTTTCATGGTGAGATGCAAGTGCTCGAACAACACGCCGCAGTGAACCGTTATGTAGTCGACGCCCTGCTGCGCTTGATGCTCGACCATGTCGAGAAAATGCTGCGGCCGCATGTCCTCGATTTCGCCGCCGAGCTCTTCGAGCATTTGATAGATGGGGACCGTGCCGATCGGCACAGGTGAAGCGCCGATGATGGCTTCGCGGATCGCATCGATGTTCTTGCCGGTGGAGAGATCCATCACCGTATCGGCGCCGTAGTGGACGGCGTAATGGAGTTTGTCGAGCTCGCCATCAAGGCTGCTGGTGACGGCCGAGTTGCCGATGTTCGCGTTCACCTTGCACTTGGCGGCAACGCCAATGCACATCGGCTCCAGCCGTTTCGCGAGGTGGACCGTGTTGGCGGGGATCACCATCCGGCCGGCGGCTACTTCCGCGCGAATGACGTCCGCCTCGAGGCGTTCGCGTTTGGCGACAAATTCCATTTCCGGAGTCGTGTGGCCTGCGCGGGCATGTTCAAGCTGTGTGATGGGTGCGGGCATCGCGGTCCAGACCTCCGTGACGAGAAGTTCGATGAAATACTGCTTAAATCGTAACGGTCTCGCGGTGCGAGTGTCAACGAACGCCCGGAAACATGGGGCAGGCTCCACCAGTTGCCATGAGTAAAAATGATTGGACCGATTACAATAGGGGCGGCGACGCAGCCGGGCTATGCAAATGCTTGACTGTCGGTAAAACGGCCACTTGGAACGAGCGTCGTCTCGTGCGAGCCGAGCCACAACCTAACAAGCAAGCACAAGTGATGGTTGCCACTCGCACGCTTTCGGTCGTCGTGGCGATCTATAACGAGGAAGAGAATCTTCCCGATCTTTTCGAGCGGCTGCGTGCGGCGTTCGCCAGGATGCCAGACATCGCGTCGACCGTCGTCTATGTCAACGACGGCAGCAGCGATCGCTCGTTGCGAATCATGCTCCAGCAGCAAGCTGAAGATCCGCGATTTACGGTCCTCGACCTGTCGCGAAATTTTGGTCACCAGCCGGCAATCACCGCAGGTCTGAACGCGGCGGAGGCAGACGCCGTTGTGATGATGGATGGCGACCTGCAAGATCCGCCCGAGTTAATTCCGGAGTTAGTCGCAAGTTGGCGGCAGGGAGCGGAAGTCGTGCGGGCCGTGCGGCGGCAGCGCGCCGAGCGAGGAGTCCGACGGCTGGGATTCGAGCTGTTCTATCGGATGATGCACTGGATGAGCGATTTTCCGTTGCCGGATCAGGTGGGTATTTTTGGATTGATCGATCGGCGCGTGCTCGACGAGTTAAATCAATTGCCGGAGCGAAATCGGTACTTACCGGGACTACGCGCGTGGGTGGGTTTCGAACAGCGAACGATTGCCTACGATCGGCCCGAGCGCGCTGCGGGGACACCGAAACAATCGTTGTGGCGGCTGATTCGCTATGCGTGCGACGCATTCTTAAGCTTTTCCTACAAGCCGCTGCGACTGATGCTGGCGTCCGGCGTTATTGTTAGCCTGATCGGGTTTGTGTTGGCACTTATATTTGTTGTGCGGCGTTTATCGGGCTACGAGTCGGCGCCCACTGGATTCACGACTCTTGTCACTTTGCTGCTTTTCCTGGGCGGCGTGCAATTAATGGCGATTGGTTTACTGGGCGAATACTTGGGTAGAATCTACGAAGAAGTCAAGCGCCGGCCGCTGTATATCGTCAAGCGGCAGTATCCGGAGCGGAAATCTGACGACGCGAAAACGCGCGTTTCGCAACCTTAATCACTTCACCGCCAGCAGCAACATGCGGAACGAGAAGCCAACGAGCGATTCGACGCCCGCGGCCGTGTCTTTAGTGGTTGTGGCCCTGTTGGCCTGGTACTTTCTGTCGGCCGTGACGGCGACCATCGGCAAGAGCGTGATGTTCGATGAGATGTTTCATTTGGTGGGCGGTTACACGTACTGGGAGCGGGGCGATTTCCGGATGCAGCCGGAAAACGGAAACCTACCACAACGGTGGGATGCCCTTCCGCTGCTTTTCCGCGACACGAAGCCACCACAATTCGACGGCAACTTCTGGTGGCATTCGTCGACGCCCGACATCGGCTATGACTTCCTTTTCAACGAAGGAAACGATGCGGACGTGATGCTTCTCTGCGGCCGGGCAATGAACGCGTTTTTCGGCGTCGCGGTGGGCGTGCTAATTTTTTTGGTGTCGAGAAGCTATTTTGGCGTTCGCGGGGCGCTGGTAAGCGTTGCGCTGTTTGCCTTTTGCCCGACGATGTTGGCCAACGGCGCGATGATCACCTCGGATATGGCCGCGGCGTTATTCTTTTTTGCGACGGTGATTTGTTTGTGGCGCGTGCTGCAGCTGATCAGGTGGCAAAACGTTTTAATCAGCGGGCTGGTGATGGGCGGGCTGTTCGTGGCCAAGTTTGGCGCGTTCATGATCATTCCGATCGGCCTGCTATTGGCGGCGGTGCAAATTGTTTCGCCTCGAGCGATCGCCGTGTCCTGGGCAGGACGGAAGTGGCAGATTCAGCGACGCGGCCGGCGGATTCTCGCTCAGGTTGCATTGATTATTGCTCACGCGGCGATCGTGTGGGCGGTCATTTGGGCCTTCTACGATTTTCGGTTCAGCATGTTTGCGTCAACGACGATGCATCTCACCGAACACGGCGGGCAGATCACGGTCGATGAGCCCTTGAAGCGGTGGAGCGAAGTTTTGAACGGGGATGGCGTGGTCGAGCGATTCATTCGAGTTGCTTTGCCCTGGCACCTGTTACCTGAGCCCTACCTCTACGGTTTTGCTTTCACGTGGCATTTTGGAAAGGCGCGGGCATGTTTTCTGAATGGGGCGGTGGGCTCGACGGGCTGGCCGTCTTTTTTTCCGTATTGTTTGTTGGTGAAGACGCCACCGGCGTTGTTTGTGTTAACGATTCTTTCGGCGATTTGGCTTGTGCGCTCTTGGCTACGCGTGGGCGGCGGACAGGCTCGACTCGGTGCGATTGCTGATTCGTTGTACCGCTCGGCGCCGCTGTGGGTGCTGTTTGTCGTCTATTGGGCGTTTGCAATTTCGAGTCATTTAAATATTGGGCATCGGCATATCTTGCCGACCTACCCGCTAATGCTCGTGTTTGCCGGCGGGGCGGCGTATTGGTTTTCTCGCCGCGAAACGGCCGAGAGTGATAAAGTGGCGGTCGATCCCGCGCAGCCAGGGATCGTCGCTAAAATAACGAATTGGACTGCGCAACGCCGTTGGCCCGCGGCTGCGATCTTGACGCTCATTTGCATCGGATCGTTCCTGGTCGAATCCCTCTGGAGTTGGCCGAACTACGTGACGTACTTCAACCAGTTCGCCGGGGGCCCACGGCATGCGTACCGGCATCTGGTGGATAGCTCACTCGATTGGGGCCAGGATTTACCGGCGCTAAAGAAATGGCTCTTCGATGTCGGGTTAGTCGGGTCGACCGAGTCGCGAACGTACCTATCCTACTTCGGCACGGGTTCTCCGGAATATTACGGCATCACGGCGACGAAATTACCTTGCTTCTTCGATTGGGGGCCACCAAGCCTTCCCGAACCGTTGCAACCCGGGACGTATTGTGTTAGCGCCACGATGCTGCAGAACATCTACACCCGATTTTTTGGCCGCTGGACAAACAAATACGAAGCCACCTACCGAGAACTCGGCGAGCGTGTGAATGTATTTCTCCGTGGCGACCAAGCGACACGTGCGAAGCTCGTTGCCACGGCGGGCGGGCCTTATTGGCTCGACGTGTTCCGCGACTTCCAGCAGGCACGTCTCGCCCGATTGACGAGTTACCTGCGAGGTCGCGAGCCCGACTTTGAAATCAATAACACGATCTTGATCTATGGCTTGAGTGACGAGCAACTTCGCGCAGCGCTCGAGGAGCCTTTGCCGGAGATGATAAACTCGCCTTAGCGGACGCGCCGCAAACGACTACCGGCCTAAAAGTTCCCCCTGCAAAGCTAAAATCGGAAGGTCACGACGGATTCACGATCCCGCTTTGCCGAGTTCTCCGGCAACGGTCCGACATGCTAAGATTGAACGAGAGTTCTTTCTTGCTACTTGCCGAACTTCAGTGCTGCGATTAGCCCACCAATGCCAAGTTCCAAATCGCAGCGCGTGATCGCGATCGGAGACGTACATGGCTGCGCGCAGGCCTTGCGAGCGATGGTTCGCCTCATCGCACCGCAGGCCGATGACACGCTGGTGATGCTCGGAGATTGCGTCGACCGCGGGCCTGAAAGTTGCCAGGTTATCGAAGAGCTTTTCGGGTTGCGCGAGCGGTGTAATCTAGTGACGCTGTTGGGCAATCACGAGGAAATGATGCTCAATTTCATCGACGGCAAGCCGCAGCCGGACGACTGGCTCCAAGTGGGCGGGGCCGCAACCGTGGAGTCCTATCGCGACGCTGACGGAAAAATGCGCCCCATGCCTGATCGTCATATTGAGTTCGTCCGCTCGTGGGGCGACTACTTCGAAACGGCATCTCACTTTTTCGCTCATGGCAGCTATGACGGCGATCGACCGCTTGCTCGGCAGCATTGGCAAACAATGCGGTGGCAATCTTTGAAATTTGGGATT
>DATBAY010000273.1:0-12181 GCA_036271295.1 Lacipirellulaceae bacterium
ATCCACCGAGATATTGAGCTCGATGGTTTCACTCTTTTTGCACGTCACGGCAAACCCGGTGAACGGCATCGGCGAGTGGGGCACGAAGACCGACATCAGCGTTTCCTCGGTCGCGCACTGAATATCGAACATTGGCTCGCCGGTGACGAAACCCAGCGTCCAAATGCCGCGCCGCGGATACTCGACCGCCACGACCCGCGTGTACTGCATCTCGGGCTCGGAAAATAAAAAGTCGGTGACTTGTTTGATCGACGAATACACATTGCTCACGAGCGGCAAACGGTGAATACCACGTTCGAACTGGTTCCAGAAAAACCGCCCCACGCCCGCGGCTAAAAACTTGCCGAGCAAGTACAACGCCAACAGGAACACGCAAATGAAAATCGGCACGATGAACCGCCGCTGCAACCAGCGGTGCTCAACGTACCAGCGATAAACGTCCGTCGCCGTCGTTGGCATCGGCTCGCGGCCCACACCATCGAGCACCGTTTTGTAGACACCGAGCGGTACGAATCTGCCGTCTTCCGTGCGATGGTAAACCTGTTCGCCCAGTTTGATCGTGCTCTTCGACGAAACCGGCAGTGACTTCCCATCAATAACCACCGCGTCAGCATTCTTCGGTTGCCCTTCGGTATCATCTGGCGTGCGAATATCGGCGAAGTGCTGCACCGCGACGGACTGCATCGCGTTTTCGAGCGGCTCGAGCAGATACTCGCTCACCGTGTGGCCGACCCACAGGAAAATCACGATCGTGAGCAAAGGCGGCAATAACACGCCCAGGCCGCGCAGCACGGCGCGACGGAACGGCCCGATCCGTTTCGATTTATTTATTTCTTCAAGTCGATCGTTGATATCCACGTTTGGCTCGCTCCCAACTGGCCTGTTCCATTATTCGCCAAAGGCCCGAGCGACGACGGCCACGGTAACCCGCGCCGCCCCAGCCGCCCGCAGGGCCCTGGCAGCTTCGCTGCACGTTGCGCCGGTAGTAAGAATATCGTCCACCAGGAGCACATGCGCGTCCTTTAAATGATAGCCCGCTCGTACAGCAAAGGCCCGCCGCACATTTTCCCAGCGTTTCGGCGGATTTAAGTCAAATTGCCTTAAAGTTGAGCGGGTTCGCCGCAACAGCCGATCGGCTCGCGGCACATCCAATTCAGCGGACAGAACCTCGGTCAACACCGCCGCGGAATTGGTGCGATGCGCAATGCGCCGGCGCCAATGCAGCGGAATCGGCGCGACGACATCGAAGTTGCACGCCGCCAACCGATCGCCACACCGCTCCCACATCAAGCGCCCTATCGCGAGCGAGACAGCGTCCCCGGACGCCTGCTTCATCTGCAGCACAAGGTCTCGAAGACGTCCCCCGTAATGCCCGAGCGCCACCGTCTGATCAAACCACATCCGCCGCCCGCGGCATCGATAACAACCGCGGTCCTTCAGGCGTTTCGAGTTTTCAGCGCCGTCGTTTGTTCGCCGCGCGAAAGGCACCGGCGCACCGCAGAGCTCGCACAGCGGATCTGAAAAGAACTCCATTTCCTCCAAACAAGTACCGCACAGCGAGTGGTGAACGATCGCAGCGGCCTCGTCGAACTCGTCGCCACAGCTCAGGCAAGTTGGAGGGAAGACTAAATTCGCCAGCCCGGTTCGCAGCCAGCTTGAGTTTGCGCGAATCGAACTTCGCTGCGGCAATCGGGCTACAAGCGACGCGCTGCGACGCAGGCTATGCCATCCTCGTTCAACCACTCTCATTTCGAACTACGTCCCCGGCCGAATCGATGCCTGCTAGCAGCGGCCAATTATATCACCTCAGCCCCTTGAAATTGACCCCCCACGCCACGGCCGAATACCTGCCGATTCCCCCTGTCCGCCGCATTCTGCATCCTGTATCCTGCCGCCGCCATGCCCACAGTCATCGACCGCTATCTTCTCCGGCAGTTCGTCCATGTACTCATCATTTGCCTGATGAGCTTCACTGGGCTGTTCATCGTGATCGATGCCTTCAGCCATCTCGATCACTTTGTCGAGTACGCCGACAAGCACGGCAGCCTGCTCGCGATCATGGGCGAATACTACGCGTACCGCGCGATCGCCCTCTTCGATCGCACCAGCGGCGTGCTGACGCTCATCGCTCTCATGTTTACGATCACCTGGATCCAACGCCATCAAGAAATGACGGCGTTGCTCGCAGCCGGCGTTACGCGCGTTCGCGTTCTGCGGCCCGTGTTGATCGCTGCCGTAAGCGTCAGCCTCCTCGCTGCCGCTAACCGCGAGTTTATTATGCCCAACATTCGTGAACATTTGGCGAACGACTCGAGGAATATGGGCGGCGAGCAACAATCGATGATGCAATCCCGCTTCGACAGCCAAACGGATATCCTGCTCGGGGGCGAAAAAATCATCTCCGCGACGCAAACGATCGTAAACCCAAGCTTTGTACTGCCCCGCGAGTTCGATCAGTTCGGCCGGCAGCTGACGGCGAAAGAAGGCCGCTTCTTGCCAGCGAAAGACGGACAGCCGAGCGGCTACCTGCTCTCGGGCGTCACCGCGCCCAAGGCTTTGCTCAAAAGCCCCTCACTGCTTCAAGGTGACAAAGAAGTCGTACTCACGCCGGTTGGCAGCAACTGGCTCGAAGCCGATCAGGTCTTTGTCGTGAGCGGCGTGTCGTTCGAGTTCTTAGCCGCCGGCGCAAACTGGCGCGATTTCGCTTCCACGCACGAGATGGTCCAGCAGCTTCGCAGCCCCAGCACCGACCTGGGCGCCGATGTTCGCGTTGCGATCCACAGCCGATTTCTCCAACCATTCCTCGATACGACGCTGCTGTTCCTCGGTTTGCCCTTCGTCGTCACGCGTACCGGCCGCAACCCGTTCATCGCAATCGGCTTGTGCCTGGCCGTGGTAACTGTCTTCATGCTCGGCGAACTCGGCTGTCAGTCGCTGGGTGTTAAAGGCATACTCCCAGCTCCGCTCGCGGCATGGCTGCCGCTTATATTCTCGGCGCCGCTCGCCGCGGCTATGATTGATTCGCTGCACCAATAGTCGCCCCGTTCGCGACGTTTCCGGCGCTTCGCTCCGAACCCAATACGCGAACGTACTCGGCGCCGAACAAAATCACGAGCGCCGCATAGTAAGCCCACAGCATAACGGCGATGAACGAGCCGATGATTCCGTAAGCGGTGGGATAATTCAGATGCAGCACATACGCGGCCAATGCCTGCCTGCCGATTTCCCACAGGACGGCAGCCAGTAATGCGCCGCGAGCCGCTTCGCTCCAATGCACCGCGGCCTTCGGAACAACGCGATAGAGCACGGTTAGCGCGGCCCAGGTGAGAATCAGGTTAATCGCCAGCACGAATTCCCAGCGCACCGAACGCGCCGCGGGAAACTGTTCCTCGAGCCTGTATCGAAAACCAGAGTACAACATGGACGACACCATGACAGCTAGTACAAATGCCGCGACGCCCACCAGCATTCCTAACGCCTTGAGACGCTGAAACACGAGCCTGCGCACCCAGTCGACCCAATTCGCGTGCGGATCAGCCGGTATCGTCCAAACGCGATCAAATGCCGCGTCAAGCTGGCCAAAAATAGCGATCGCCGACGCCAGCAGCACAAGAAAACCAATCGGACCGCTCGCGGGCGCGCGGTCTTGCACTGTGCTCAGCACGCGGCCGACCTGCTGCGCTAAATCGGGAGAGCCGCTCTGCGCGATCGTCCGCAACAACTCGTGCTGTGCATTCTGCCCGGTTTGCGTCCACTCCAGCACCGCCGCCAAACCGGCCACCAACACGAGCAATAGCGGAAAAAAAGACAGCGCGATGTAATAAGCGATGCTCGCTGCCGAAAGCGTCCCCTCGTGCGCCTGAAATTCCTGGTGCGCCTGCCACAACCGCGAGCCTAATTTTTGCGGAACAAGCCACATGTGAGAGTCCGTTGTCAGTCGTCCGCCGTCAGTTGTATGATGTTTACTATTCGCACTCAACCAAAAACGGACAACTGACCACGGACAAATGCAATGAAAACTGCAACCATCAAAACGAAACATGGCGATATCCGCCTCAAACTGCACGACGACAAAGCGCCGAAGACCGTCGAGAATTTCGAGAAGCTCGTCGGCCAAGGCTTCTACGATGGCCTCACGTTCCACCGTGTCATCCCCGACTTCATGATCCAAGGCGGCTGCCCCAAAGGCACCGGCACTGGGGGCCCCGGCTATCAGTTTGCAGATGAGTTCCACAAAGATCTCAAGCACAGCGGACCCGGCGTGCTCTCGATGGCGAACTCCGGCCCCAATTCCAACGGTTCGCAGTTCTTCATCACGCACAGCGCCACGCCGTGGCTCGACAACAAGCACTCGATCTTCGGCCAAGTGATCGAGGACACGCAAAAAATCGTCGACGCCGTGAAGCAAGGCGACAAAATGGAAAAGGTCACCATCCAAGATGAATAAGATAGTCTCACGGCCTGTCATTTGCTTGGTGTTCATCATCGCTTGCGGCTTAGCTCAACCACCGCGCGCCTGTCTCGCCGCCGAGCAGCCATCCGCCAATAAAAAATCGGCCGAAGGCCCCGCGCGCTTCGAAAACGAAATCGCCGCCTTCGAAGCCTATGACCACAAGAACGCGCCGCCGCACGATCCGATCTTGTTCGTCGGCAGCTCCACGATCCGAATTTGGCAATCGGCCGATGCGTTCCCCGGTTTGCCGATTCTCAATCGCGGCTTCGGCGGCAGCACGACCGACGATGTCAATCACTTCGCCGATCGCATCGTCTTCAAGTACAAACCGACGCTCATCGTTTTTTATTGCGGCGACAACGACCTTGCCGGCGGCCGCACGCCGGAACGCGTGTTCAACGACATCCAAACGTTTATTTCAAGCGTGCACGAGCACCTTCCCAAAACACCGATTATCTTTCTCGCGATCAAGCCCAGCATTGCGCGTTGGAAACTCTGGCCGCAAATGCAGGATGTGAACACCCGCATTAGGGACCTAATAAAAAAGGACGAGAAGCTGACCTACATCGATACGGCCCAACCGTTGCTCGGCGCCGACGGCCAACCCCAAAAAGATCTCTTCCGAGATGACGGCCTCCACATGAACGACAAGGGGTACGCCGCATGGAACCAACTCGTCGCACCTCGGTTGGCCGAACGCCAAACTCCCTCCCGGTAAGCAGATCGAAGAGCAGGGTTAACGAACGGAGGAGGCGATGCCCCACCTCGCGCTTGAAGAGAAGATCCAGCAGCTCTTCCCGTACTTAATCGTGCGAAATACGCCAGCAGCAATCGAGTTCTATAAACTCGTCTTCGGCGCGGAAGAAGCGATGCGCCTCGAAGAGCCCGGCGGCCGCATCGGCCACGCCGAACTTAAACTGGGCGCTGCGATGATCATGCTGGCAGAAGAATTCCCAGAACGGGGCATTCTGAGCCCACTGTCGCTGGGCGGCTCCAGCACGTTCCTGCATCTTCATGTCGCCAATGTCGATGAGATGACGCAAACCGCAGCCAACGCTGGCGCAAAAATCCTCGCCGAGCCGACGACCCAATTCTACGGCGAGCGCTCCGCGAAAATCCAAGACCCGTTTGGTCATGTCTGGATGCTAGGCCAGCACGTCGAGGACGTATCGCCCGAAGAAATGCAGCGGCGTTATATGGCGCTGCTGTCGCAGCCACCAAAAGAATAATGTCGCCCGCACAGGCCGCCTGCCAAGATTTAGCGACGGCTTCGGACCGGCATCATACTTAGGAGTGCGAGGCCGAACAGCACAACGCTGGTGGGCTCGGGAACAGCGCCGCTTTCGAGCGAGCCGCTGCCGCTTCCAGGCTTGTTGAAGTTCGAGCGCCACAGATCGTACTGAGCCTGACCGATTGGCGTGCCGAGTCCGTTGTCGTTCGGCAATGCGGTGCCCGAGCCAACGCGGTCGCGCCACAGCACGTAGTCCGCCGCGTCGACTCGGCCGTTGTTGTTGAAGTCGCCCTTCACGCCCGACGCCGTGGCCATCAACGTAATCTGGCTATTCGTGCCCGTGCCGTAGTTCACCGTATAACCGGCCGTAACATGATTGAAAATTCCATCCAGCGCCGCGTAGGTTGCGATGACCCAACTCGAACCACTGCCGACGCCGGTCAAATCGAGAAATTCTGAACTCGACAGATCAAGGGTTCCGCCGACCACCAGTTTGTCGGAAGTGCCGCCGCCGAGTTCAATCGCCAGATGTGAGTTCGCAGCCATGGTTACGTCGCCCGTCGTCGTGAGTGTGCCTACTCCCGTGCCCGGGGCGATCGTTCCGAGATTGCCAACGGCCCCTTTGATAGTCCCGTTGCCTCCTAAAGTGCCGCTTGCTCCAATGCTCATTGCGCCCGCGCTGACTGTTTCGGTACCGTTCACTAATAATTTACTGCCAACGTTGACGACGGAAACTGGGCCATTGAAGTCGTTGATTGGATTGTTCAGCTGCACAACAGCCCCCCCCTGCACCGTCAGTCCGCCATTGCCCGTTAATTTGTCATTAATGATGGTGGACCCGGCCCCTGCGACCTGCGTTTGAATTGTAAGCGAGTTGTTAAGCGTAAAAGTTGAAGGAGCCGTCGCCGAGCCGAAGACAAGACTTGCTCCCGACAGAATGTTGTTCGAGATAATCCGAGGATTCGCGCCGAGCGTAATCGGCCCGGCCAGTGTGAGGCTATACGGCGTCCCCGCCAAGTTCGTTGCCGTCATTCCACTCGTCAACGTAATTGCATTCGACAAAGAGCGATCGGCGCCGACAGGCGTAAGCACCGGCGCGGTCGTTGTGTTGTTAAGCGTCACAGTGCCCGTGCCGAGCGGCCCCGCCGTGAAAGAAGCACCTGGCAAATTGTTCGAACTCGAACCGAGCCGCACATTTTCGGCCTGGCCTGTAATCGTCGTGTCACCGGTATAAGTATTCAAAGCATTAAGCGTCAAAACCCCGGTGCCGGCCAAACTGATCGTCGTCGGACTCGGATTGCCAGCCGCATTTTGGACAACGTCATTAATGACCGTCCCGCCAGTTCCGATGATCGAAATCGTTTGCCCGTTGCCCGACGGCAAAGTCCAAGTCGATGGACTCGCAGCCGCCCCAAGTGTGAGCGTTCCTCCCACCATATTATTGGTGAGCGTACGTCCGATCGCACCCATCGTGATCGGCCCGCTCAATGTTAACCCGCTATTATCGCCGACGGCATTACCTACCGTAATGCCGAGCAGCATCGAGATCGGGTTCGCAATGGTCCGGTCACCGCCTACAGGCTGAAGCACATTATTGGTGCTGTTGTTGGCAGTAATCGTGCCCACACCGAACGGCCCCGACAGATCACCCGCGTTGAAATCGGCCCCGATTTGAACGGTCGAAGTGCCATTCAACTGCGTCCCGCCCGTGTAAGTGCTCAGGCCGTTCATTCGCGTGATACCTGCCGAGCCCGCAAACTGCACACTGCCGCTGGCCGCGCCGCCCCCGACTGCCGGATCTTGAATCACGTCATTCACTACGGTGGTCGAGCCCGCCCCGGGAGCAAGCACTAATACTTTTCCAATTCCGTCTGCGCCTCCGAGCGTGACGGTGGACGAATTGGGTGTCGCGCCCAAAGTTAAGCTCTTGCCGGCCGCCGTAATCTGATTCGTCAGCGTTCTTCCGCCGCCCGCCGCGGGATTGAAAATCACGAGCGGTCCGGACAGCGAAAGGCTGTTAGTGCCAATGTACGTCATCCCGGAATTCAATTTGATCGCATTCGGAATCGTATGATCGCCGCCGATCGAGCTGAATTGCGGCGCAAGGCTCAATAGCGTGAGCGTTACTTGCCCGGTGCCGAACGGTGAGTTGCTGCCAATTTGGATGCTGCCGGTGGTCGTCGTGTTCACCGTGATCGACGTGGGCCCCGTATACGTGTTGGTTCCGTTAATGATGAAGGTGTTTCCCGTGCCCGGGCCAGTGGTCCCGGAAAGCGTCAAGCTCACGGGATTTCCCACGACCTCGGTAATGTTTCCGCCAAGCGTTGTCGTCGTGGTAGGAAAAGCAGCGGCTTGATTGTTCACCGTGAGCGTGCCGCCGGCGAGGATGTTGCCTCCCAACGTTAGCGCCGTTCCGCTATTGGAAACCGTGCTGTTCGTCAGCTGCAAATCCGCGTTGATGACCTGACTCGTTGCAACCGTGGAAGTCTCAATGATCGAACCGCCCACGTCGAAGACAAACTTGTCTCCCGACCCGAGGGTGCCCAGCGCATAGCTGGGGGTTATTCCGTTATCGAACTCGATCGTGTTAATCGGCTGCGTCGTGCCGGCCAGGCTAATGCTCGTATTGGCATTGCCCGCATTGTTGAAGAAGGCCGTGTCGCCGCTACTGGGCACGCCAAGATTCCAGTTGCCGATCGTCGTCCACTTGTTATCGGGAGTTGCAGATCCAGCCCAAATGCGATTGCTTTGGGCGTGCGCAACGGGCGCGCAAAAGACCACCGTGATGGCAGTGCAGACACACAAACTCCGAGCAGCAGACATAGGGGCGATACCTCCAAACCAGAAGCAGGAGTATCGACTCCCTACCTGTCTTCCTCACTGTCGATGCTAAGCCGAGCTGTTTAATCGGTCAACAAAATCGCGACGAATTCGAATCTGCGACATGATTTGCCGCGATCGAAGCAAGCGGGCTTTAGCTGGTTTTACGCCGTTTTTCACGAGACGCCTCGAATTCATCAAGGTTTCCACCCCGTCGCCGTGGACAATTCGCCGGACTTATTAAGAATGCTAGAATCAAAGCCCGCCGCCATCGTCATTCCGGGGCTCCCAATGCCGAATCGCAAAATATTGAAACCAGCCACCCCCTGGAAACCCACCAAAGCTCAACTCCTTGCCGCGCAAGATAAAACCGTCCCGGACCTCGTCGCCAAGGACCTCACCGTTCTCTTCGCCGGCATCAACCCGGGAATTTATACGGCCGCCATTGGCCGGCACTTCGGTCGCCCTGGCAATCGCTTCTGGCCAGCACTGTACGACGGCGGATTCACGCCACGGCTTTTCTCGCCATTCGAATCGTCTCTTCTGCTCGAACTGAATTTGGGCATCACGAACGTCGTCGATCGCGCGACCACCCGCGCCGATGAACTCTCCAACGACGAACTTCGCACCGGCGGTCAGCGTCTGGAAGCGAAAGTCAAACGCTTGCGCCCCACCGTCGTCGCTTTCGTGGGCATAGGCCCCTACCGAATTATCTCGGGCGACAAGAATGCCCGCGTCGGCCTGCAACCACATCTGTTCGGCGGCAGTCACGCCTGGGTGCTCCCAAACCCCAGCGGACTGAACGCCCACTACCAAGCGGCTGCGCTGGCAAAACTTTTCGCGGACCTTCGCGCCTGGGCCGCAGCCGAACACCGGCGGCGAAAGAAACGCGCTGTTTCACCGTGACGATCCATCACGCTCAACCTGATGAAGGAGCGAACAAATGACGACGACCGACAACCTTCGCGACACGAAGATATCGCTCAATAATGGTTCCGGCGAAATCCCGGCGCTCGGTTTCGGCACTTTGATTCCAGACTTAGTCGCAGCCAAAAACGCGACGATCGCGGCGCTCGAAGCGGGGTTTCGACAGCTCGATACGTCGGAACGCTACCGTAACGAAACGCAGGTCGGCGAAGCGCTGCATGAAGTATTTCGAGCGGGGACAATTAAGCGCGAGGATGTGTTTGTCGCCACAAAACTTTGGAACAACAATCACCGCCCCGAACGCGCGAAGCGCGCTTTCGAAACCAGCCTTCAAAAACTGCAACTCGATTACGTCGATCTGTATCTCATCCACACGCCGTTCGCCTTCGAACCAGGGGAAGAGCAAGACCCGCGCGATGCGACCGGCAAAGTTCTTTATGACAAAGAGGTAACGTTGCTCGATACTTGGAGAGCACTCGAGCAATTAGTCGCTACCGGCAGGTGCAAAGCCATCGGGCTTTCGGACGTCAGCCTGGAACAGACAAAAGAAATCTTCGACGCAGCCAAGATCAAGCCCGCAGTCGTTCATGTCGAATCTCATCCCTATCTCCCGGAATGGGAACTGCTGAACTATTGCCAAGAGCACGGCATCGTGCTGCAGGCTTTTGCGGCGCTAGGGCACAGCAGCGAGCCCAAGTTATTGGACGACCCACTAATCACCACGATCGCCAAGCGAGTGCACAAAACTCCGGCGCAAGTCTTGCTCGCCTGGGCGATCCAGCGCGGAACGGCTCTTCTTACCACCTCGAAGACGCCGTCCCGAATTCAAGAGAACTTCGATGTCTCTGCCATCCCGCACGATGCAATCCAAGAGATTAACGAGGGAATCAAAACCCGAGTTCGATTTAACGCCGTCGTCGAAACTGGCGTTCCAGGCTTCATTCCGAGAGGCAAGTGAAGCGACGACGATGCTCCGCACTCTGGACGTTTGCCGGTTCTTGAAACCAATCGTGCCGATCGCTAACCAACGACACCTTCCGCCCCTTGCCTTTCGCCACGGCATTCTATCGCAGTAGAATGAATACCCGCGCAGCGAAACTGCCGCGCATATATTTAGCCCTCGTAGCTCAGGGGATAGAGCAGCGGTTTCCTAAACCGTTGGTCGCATGTTCGAATCATGCCGGGGGCGCTTTCGCTTACCTGCTAAAGTGGAAAAGCCAAATATTTGACGAGCGACAATCCACGGAACTAAAATGTGCCCTCCAAGGTGGTGACAGCGAATGCCGAGCATTTAACGAGCGGGGGATTCATCGTGGTATCGCGACGACTAACACTAACGTGCGCATTGCTGGCAATCTTTTGTCTGTCACTTGGCCAAAAGAGGGCGCGCGGCCAGTCGATTACCTACTCTGGATCGATTACGAGAAACGGCTCAGCGGTCAACAGCGGATTCGTAATCGTCGGAACTTTTAAACCGTCGTTTAATCCTCTCAACAACTTCCAGTTCGAAAACGAGTACTCTTACGACGGCGCCGGCAATTACTGCACCTGCGACAGTAAGTATTCGCGTGGTGTTTCCGACGGCACGTTTACGCCAATCGGAACGGGAACATTTACCGCGCTAGGCACATTCTCGGGCTCTGGGCTGAATCTCTCCAACTCCGGTCAGCAGATTTGGATGTGGGCTTTCGACAGTACTAATCCCGACACCGCAAACACGCTCGCTGTGGCGACAAGTGCCTCGTGGGTTACTGGCAACAATCCACTGACGATCACTTCGAGTCAGGCGAGCGGCTTCGCGTGGGGAAGCAACAACGGATCTGCCATCGCGTTGGAGTTTCATTTTGATATTCCTGAGCCCTCTAGTTGCGTGCTCGGCGGATTCGCTCTTCCAGCGCTGTTCATTCGGAGAAGGCGCAACGTTGCGACCGGTTAGCGCGTTGCTTTCTGCCGCTGTCTCCACTATGCGTGACGTGTCACCGGCGTCGAATAGTCCTGGTGACAACTATTCGCTACGGTGCTAGCACGCAAACTCATCTTGACCGTGCGCAGTCGTTTGGCTGATCATGCCGGTTCGCCGAATCATAGTCGATAATTCACGCCGACAATCTTGCGTGTATACGGAGGGACCCATGAAACGCGACGTCGATCTTATTCGCCAAATCTTGCTCGATCTCGAACGCCACGGCGCCGAATGCACGCTCGATGCACTGCGGAACGGCGCGGCTCACGAGATGGATGAACGCACTCGTTACCATCTGCGCCTATGTATTGACGCCGGCCTCGCCAAAGAGATCGACCGTACTGCGGCTGGCTCACCCTGCGTAAGACTCACGAACGCCGGCCACGAGTTTTTGGATATCTGCCGCGGCGACGAGCGTTGGCAAGCCGCGAAATGGCTCGTGCACCAACAGACGGGTGGGCTGTCGCTCGCCGTGTTGCGCGCCGTACTGACCAAATGGGCCGTACAAGGAATTTCACGCAGCGAACGTCAACGTCGTTGGCGACGCAGCTATCGTCCTTATTACTACGAAGACGTTGCCCCGGCTGAGCGCTCGGCCGAAGGCGTGCCGCCGTACCGTGTCGATTCCTATCGGTGGGGCGGCGAACCGATGTTCGATGACCCGCGACTGGTCCGCCCGCGACGCGATTATCGTGAGCACGTGGGCCCAATCGAGCACTGGGATCATGCGCCACATCACGAGGAAGATACGATCGGCGAAGAGCCTCTGGGCGTGTCGCTGCCGATC
>DATBAY010000274.1:0-15962 GCA_036271295.1 Lacipirellulaceae bacterium
ATTCACCAGTAAGATTTAACCTCGAAGGCACGGAGAGCTTTTCAGAGAACTTCTATCTCCGTGGACTCCGTGTCTACGTGGTTTAATTATTTGTTGGTTGCAGCCTAACCCCCGCAAAGCCGCACAAAAATCTGATCGCCTTCTAGTTTCACCTCGTGCGACCGCGTCGGCTTCGTCGCCGGCATCGTCAGCGCCGCGCCGTTACGAATATCAAACTTCGCACCGTGCCGGGGGCAGGCGATAGCTTTCTGCTCGGCATCAATCGGCCCTTCGCTCAGCGGACCTCCATCGTGCGTGCAAACGTCATCCAGCGCGTAGAAATGACCAGCCGCATGGATCAGCACCACCAACCGTTCGCCAACCTCGACTAACAACGAGCCGGGATCGGGCACTTCGCCGGTGGTCGCCACGCGCAGGAAATCCGTCATGCGCCCGCCCAACCGGCGAGCCACAATCCGGCGAATGAAAGGATCAAGCCTACCAGGATGTAGAGCACGGCGAACCGCGCCGACTTACCTCCCTGCTTTTGTTCATTCATGCGATTGGAAACAACCACTCTCAGACCGCCGGCAGCGCACCACAAACCGAACACTGCCGACAGCACGCCGACCGCGAGCAACAACTCGCCCACAATTCTTACCGCGTTCATGACTCTGCCAACTCCTTGATGTCGCTCACTCGCTGGCCGATGGCCTCGCCCAGCGCTTCGCGGACACTCTCAATGGTGATCCGATCAAACACTTGTTGGAAGAATCCCGCCACGATCATTCGCACTGCTTCGCGACGCGTGTAGCCACGCGTCATCGCATAAAAAAGCTGGTGTTCGTCGACCCGTCCACTCGTGCTGCCGTGCGTGCACCGCACGTCATCCGCTTCGATTTCCAGTCCTGGAATTGAATCGGCCCGCGCGTCGCGCGAGAGCATTAAATTGTCGTTGCGCTGGTAGGCGTCCGTCCGTTGCGCCACCTTATCGACGCGAATCATTCCCCGCCAAACGGTGCGCGACTTATCCTGAAGCGCCGTTTTGTACAACAAATCGCTTTTGCAATATGGGGCTTGGTGATGCTGATGGGTGTTGTACGAAAGGTGCTGCCGGCCTTCTGTGAACATCACCCCGTTCACCTGCACCTCGGCGTCTGGGCCAGTCATCGCCACGTGCTGATTCACCTTCGCCAGCCGGCCACCGAGCGCACCAATGGTCCATTGCAATCGACCTTCGCGCCCCACATTGCCCTTCTGATGGGCAAAGTGCCAAACCTCTTGGCCCCAATTCTGCAGATTTACATACCGCAGTCGCGCCCCTTGCTCGACGATCAACTCGATCGAGCCGCAATGCATACCGCCGCCTTCGGCTGTCGTACTCGCGGTCTCCGTAAGCAGTGTTGCATCCGCACCGGGTTCAAGAATGACCAGCGTCTTTCCAAGATCGACGCCTCCATCCGAAATCGCCGACAGCGAATGGAGCGGCTCATCCAGCTTCACGTTCTTTGGAACATACAACAATGTGCCGCCCGACCAACACGCGGCATTCAACGTCGAAAACTTATCCTTGTACGGATCGACGACTCGCCGGTCGTAGAATGGCCGCAACAGCTCGCCATGTTGTTGAATAAGTTGGCTTAAACTGCCAAACAGCACGCCTTGTTTTGCCCACTTCGGCGATAGCTCGGCGGTGACCGCATGACTATTCATGGCGACGGCACGGCCGCCAAGATCGACTCCCGCCGCCAACATCGCATGTGGTAGTTCGATCTGCGATGCCGCCTCGAACGCAGCCGCATCGGGCAACTCGTATCGATCGAGCTTGAACAGCCGAATATCAGTCCGCATCCACTCTTCTTCGCGGAGCGACGGCATCGGCACGTCTTGAAACCGCGCCCAGGCCTTACGGCGTAACTCGGTCAACCACGCCGGTTCATCGCGCGCAGCCAGAAAAGCGTCAAACGACGCTTGAGAAAAACCCTTCGCTGCGATCGCGGTAGACATAATCTCCTAACCAAACTTCAATCGAACAATTCGTTGACCACAAACTTCCAGCCGGGCACCGCAGGTTCCGCTTCGGCTGTTTCGCCTTTGCGATAAATCGTTGCCCGCTCTGCCGCATCTGCGCGATGCACACGAATCACATCCTCGCTGCGCAAATCGACGTCCCAAACGACCCTAGTGCCCGCCGCAAAATAGTCGGCGCGTTTCGCCGCCATTTCGCGCTCAGACTTCGGGCCGTAATCGCCTTCGCTCCGAACTTCGACGGCAAAAATAGGCGCTTCACTTAAAAACTTCATTCCAGCTCGCGGACCAGTGTAATAAGACGCGTCCGGGCAGAATGATTTGCGATTCGGCAAATTGACTAAAAAGCCAACATTATCACCGTACGCCCGTCCGCCGTATGCCTTCGCGAACTCCCGTAATCTGTAGTATATCGCACCGGCCGCGTCGCCCGGCTCGTCTCCTGTCGGACTCATCATTACGATTTGTCCCCCGACAATCTCCGCCTTGCCTGGCACTTTATAAAGGTCGGCAACTAGCAGCTCGGTGGTTGGATCAGTTGCGATGCTCATGAGCAGCTACCCTAGATTTCATGATCCACAATTACCCCACGCTGCCTTCCATCTGCAATTCGATCAGCCGATTCATTTCCACCGCGTACTCCATCGGCAGCTCTTTCACGAGCGGTTCGATGAACCCGCTCACAATCATCGAGCTTGCCTCCGGCTCCGTCAGCCCGCGGCTTTGCAGATAGAACAGCTGCTCTTCGCCGATGCGCGAGACGCTGGCTTCGTGCTCGACTTGCACGTCTTGTTCTTCTACTTCGATGTATGGATAAGTATCGCTTCGGCTCTGCGGATCGAGAATGAGCGCGTCGCACACGACACTGCTCTTCGATCCGACCGCACCATCTTGCACTTTGCACAAACCGCGATAGCTGGCGCGGCCGCCGTTCTTGCTGATGCTCTTCGAAATGATGCGGCTCTTCGTATGGGGCGCGCAGTGAACAACCTTCGCACCGGCGTCCTGATGCTGCCCCTTCGACGAAAACGCGATCGAAAGAATTTCGCCGCGAGCGCCTGGCTCCATCATGTAAACGGCCGGATATTTCATCGTCAGTCGGCTGCCAAGGTTGCCGTCGATCCACTCCATGAGCGAATCGCCGTACGCCACGGCCCGCTTCGTCACCAGGTTGTAAATGTTGTTGGCCCAGTTCTGAATCGTCGTGTACCGGCAGCGAGCGCCGCGCTTTACAACGACCTCAACCACTGCCGAATGAAGACTTTCGCTCGTGTACATCGGGGCCGTGCAACCTTCGACGTAATGCACTTCGGCGCCTTCGTCGACGAGAATCAGCGTCCGCTCGAACTGACCCATCTGCTCGGCATTAATGCGGAAATAAGCCTGCAGCGGGAACTCAATCTTCACGCCCTTCGGCACGTAAATGAAGGATCCGCCCGACCACACGGCCGAGTTGAGCGCGGCGAACTTGTTATCTTCCGGCGGGATGATCTTGCCGAAGTACTCGCGCAACAGATCCGGGTGCTCTCGCAGCGCCGTATCTGTATCGGTGAACAGCACTCCCTTCTTTCCCAAGTCTTCTTGCAGCGAGCCGTACACCACTTCGCTTTCGAATTGCGCCTTCACGCCGGCGAGATACTTCTTCTCCGCCTCGGGAATGCCCAGCTTATCGAACGTTTCCTTGATCTCGGCCGGCACATCGTCCCAAGTCTTGCCTTGGTGATCGGTGGGCTTCAGATAATAGAAAATATCTTGAAAGTCGATCGCGATGTTCCCACCCCAGCGCGGCATCGGCTTCGATTCGAAAATCTTCAGCGAGCGCAGGCGGAAATCGCGCATCCACGCAGGCTCTTGCTTCATTTCCGAGATGGCCGCAACCATCTTGGCGTTGAGCCCCTTCTCGGCCTTGAACACCGCATGCGACGGCGTGATGAAATCATACTTGTTGATTTCGCCAACACCCGTTTCATCCGGAGATATCAAATCAGTAGCCATTAAGTATGTCCTATTATTTTTTCCACCACAAAGGCACGAAGAGCACGAAGAGCACGAAGCAACAACAAGTTCTATTCCTCTTCGTGTCCTTCGTGCCTTTGTGGTTAAATTTGTTTGGTGTTGCTTGATGCAGTTCTTACGAGGCGATGCCCGCAGCAACTTTCTTTTCGGCCGCAGTCATCTCCTTTTCGATCGCCGCATCCTCTGGATGCCGCTCGCGGACTTTGTCATATCCTTCCGTGTACAACTCGCGGGCCAATTCGACGCCGCCCGTCTCCACGATTCGGCCGCCTAACATTACGTGCGTGAAGTCCGGCACATTGTGCTCCAGCAATCGGTCGTGATGCGTGATGATGAGAATTCCCATATCCGCGCCGCCGATTTCGGCAATGCTTTGACTCGCCAGCTTCACGGCATCCACATCAAGGCCGCTATCGGTTTCGTCGAGAATCGCAAACTTCGGTCGCAGCATGGCGAGCTGCAAAATCTCAGCCCGTTTCATCTCACCGCCGGAAAACCCGTCGTTCACATACCGCCGCGCGAACTCCTCATCCATTCGCAGCTGCTTCATGTTGTCCTTAAGCTCCTTGCGAAACTCACGCATCGGGATCAGCTGCTCGCCTTCTTTCCGTTCCGGATTGCGAACGTTGGTAGTTGCATGCCGCAGGAAGTCGGCCATTTTCACGCCCGGGATCGCCATCGGCCGCTGGAACGCCATGAAAATGCCCGCTCGGGCACGCTGCGTTGCATCCCAATCCGAAATATCCACGCCATTGAGTTCGATCGTGCCATCGGTCACCGTTAAATTAGGATGACCCATGATCACGCCCGCAAGTGTGCTCTTGCCTGAGCCGTTAGGCCCCATGAGCGCGTGCGTTTCGCCGCGATTGATCGTGAGGTTCACGCCGTTGAGAATCGGCTTTCCCTCAACCCCAACGTGCAAATTCGTAATCTTCAAAGTCTCGGTCATTTGTTCCTTCGTCACTCCACATTCGTCATTCAGGCAATTGCCTACGCCGTTATCTTCTGATGATCGAACACCGGGTCGTTATCCGCCGGTGCTACCACGTAACCGCTGTGATGCGGCACCGGCAACTCGTCATCCACTTTCACGCCGATCGCCGCGCCACGTTGCCGCGCGATCTTGTGACCTTTGATCTTGTCTTGAATCCGCATTAACCCTTCGAGCAGCGACTCCGGCCGCGGTGGGCAACCTGGCACATACACGTCCACCGGCACCACCAGGTCGACTCCCTTTACCACGTGATATCCGTATTTGAAGTAAGGGCCACCGCCAACCGTGCAGGCACCCATCGCGATCACAAACTTCGGATCGGGCATCATGTTGTAAAGCCGCCGCACCCGACTGGCCATTTTGTAAGTCACTGTTCCCGCGACGATCATCAGGTCCGCCTGGCGTGGCGTTGCCCGAAACGCACCTGCGCCAAACCGGTCCATGTCGTATCGACTGGCACCGGCCGCCATCATCTCGATTGCGCAGCAAGCCAATCCAAACGTCAACGGCCACACGCTCGACTGTCGAGCCCAGTTGATGGCTTGCTCGACGGTCGTCGTAATGACGTTTTCTTCAAATCGCCCTTCAATCCATGGCTGAACTTGATTCATCGTTCGTTCTCCCTCTCCCGTTGGGAGAGGGCCGGGGTGAGAGTAAATCTCTGTTCGTAAGGCTTCAAATACCGTCCACAAACTAATTCGTCATCATCGCTTATGTTGCGCTCGGTGTGAAGGTGCAGCACGAGCCGCCATCCAACCGACATTCCGAGAGCCGCACGTTCGCACCGAGAATTTCCGAAAGCATCAATTTTTCCATCGTGCACACGCCGCGGTCTACCTTGGCCAATTCTGGGTAGGGGCAAGCGTGGGCCGATAGAACCGGCAAGCTCATTGATTCGTCAACCGCGAACGGAATCTCTCGCTCGCCCATCAGCAAAACGAGCGACTTCATCCGATCGTTGAGCGTTTCGCCCACGATCTCGCCGCGATAACGAGCCGCCAACCGCTCGGCGATTCGCTTCAACAACCCGCGACGGATCGAAGCGTCCTCGATCGACTTGATCTCATCCCACAGCACCGTGGCCATGTCCGCAAAATTGTTGCCCGCCGATCGCTCGCCCTTCTCGGAAAGCGAATAACGATGATTCGGCCGCCCACGTCCTTTTCGCTCGGCCTGCTTTTCAACAAGCTCGCTCGTAATAAGGCGTTGTAAACGCTGCCGAACCGCGGTTGCCGTCACACCCATTTCGGCGATTAATGCCGAGATCGTGACGGCCCCATTTCGCCGAATAAAATCCAGCATTTGCCGATCGGCGGATTCGGTTTGGGCGTTCATAAATCAGTAGTTCCCGGTGCCTCTTCCTCGTACTACAATCCTACCCGGTTGGCTAATTTAGACAACCTGCTATGCGAAAAATAGAGTCGAGACACAAGCTATTGACACATAATGCTTTACGGCGATACGACACCATCGTGGTCTTCGTCGGCGCGCTGCTGAAGCTCGAAATCGGCTTCGCTGTCATTACACTCTTTATCCGCGTCGTGAATATGTTGCACCACGCGCTGAAGCTAGAAATTGGCTTCACTCCCGCGAGCGGCGAGGCATCGGAGCGATCTAGTTAAAACTAGCGCGGAAAATTCTCTTCGACAACCGTGTAGAATTCGGCCGGCACCGAAACCTTTACAACCTTACTGCGAAACTCTCGTGCGCCCGGTCGGCCCTGCGCGTAGCAGCACGCGTATTTTCGCATCAGCAGCGTTCCCTTCACTTCGCCGAAGCGCGCGCAGATGAGATTGAAGTGATGCAGCAATAACTCGCGCTCTTCCGCCAGCGTCGGATCGGGCGGAATCGACTCGCCTCGCAGTGCAGCCGCGGCCTGACGAAACAACCACGGTTTGGCGAGCGACGCCCGGGCAATCATCACGCCGTCGACATCGTACCGGCGAAACGCATCAACCACTTTGCGCGGCGAATCCAAATCGCCGTTGCCAATCAGCGGAATTCGCTTCAAATAAGGCTTGATCGACGCGATGTTATCCCAATCGGCCGAGCCTCGAAACATGTCTGCCGCGGTTCGGCCATGCACAGTTAGCGCGGCGGCGCCAGCGCCTTCGACAACCTGTGCAATATCGATTGCGTTGATTTTGTCGCGCGAACAACCCAGCCGAATCTTTGCGGTAACGGGCGTCGGCGCGCAGGCCTTCACCACAGTTTCGATGATCGTGCCCATGCGATCGGGCTCCCGCAGGAGGTAGGATCCGCTATGTGCCTTCTGTACGACATCGCGCACGGGGCAACCGAAGTTGATGTCGACGACGCTTACTTTATATTCCGTCGCTAGGCGCACGCCCACTTTTGCGAGCGTTTCGGGGTCGTTGTCCCACATCTGCACGGCAAGGGGCCGCGCCTCATCGGCGACGCCCCACAGTCGATCCGGGTGTTCGGCTTTTTGCTCCGCCATCCAGACGAAGCCCCTGGCATTTACCATCTCGGTGGCGAGTAGCCCTGCCCCGCCGAACTCGCGCACGATTTGGCGGAAAGCGTAATTCGTGAAGCCCGCCATCGGGGCCTGCAGAATTGGAGGATCGATCAGCAGCGGACCGATCCACAGCGGGTGCACCATGGGCAACGGCAGCGAATCATCAGCCGCTTCGCTGCGATTCGGTTGGCGCAGCAGTCGCGTTGCAGTGAGGGGTCCCATACGCTCGATTATGCGAGAAAACCGCGGCGCGCCAAATGCGATTTACTTCACGGATAACCGGCCGAGCTGCGCGACGGAGGAACCAGCAGCGATCGTTCTTGCCGCGGTGGCGAATGGGCGGCGGTGGATTCCGTGGCCGATGCCTGCTTTACAGCGCTGTCTTGCACCGCTGCGTTTATGTTGGCCCTCGCGGCCTCAGCGGACCCTTCCGCAAACGTCGGTGGCGGTGGCGAATCGTTGCTCGACTGTCGGCGAACGGGCGGTGCGGGCGAAGCAGATCGGGTCGCTGTCGCCGACACGCCGGTGTTGATCAGCATACCCGTCAAGCGGCTCGCACTAAGTTGACCGGGCGAGGCCAAATCAAGATAGCGAGCAATTCGTTCGTTGTAATCGCGCGCGATTTGAACGAATGCTCGCCGCTGCAACGCTAACAATCGCAGCGCGTTCATACTATCGGCATCGCCTTGTTTCGAAACCGATTCGTAATGCATTTCTGCACGCGTGACATCCGCCGCCGCGTTTTCCAGTTCGGCAAAGCGAAGCGGCAACAGCGTTGCTAGTTCGCGTGCTTCAGCTGGGCCGCCGCCTTGAAAGATTTGATCGTAGTGCGAAATGTACTTCGCACAATGCGGGTTATCTACCGGCAGTGGGAGATTATTCAAACCGCGGCCTGTCAGTGCCGCGACCTTTAACTGCGAGGCGACTGCGGACTTCAACGACGTATTGAGCCGAACGCCAAGATCCGATTCAGCCTGGGCCCAGGCAGCACCATTCTGTTGAGAGTAGGTGCGAAGCTTTTTTGCTTCGTCCAGTTCGCGTAAGCCGAGGTAGTAGTCGGCCACACTCGCGCACATATCCCAATAGGCATCGATGCGTTGGCTTTGCTCGGCGCGGTTTCGTCCAGTGCCGACAACCTCCATCAGCGACACGGGCTGGCCGCGCAGCTCCGAACGGGGAGGAGCAAACATCATGGCTCGCATCATGGCCGACGGTTTCAACGCGCCGTTTGGTTCGGGAGCGGCGGCGTTGTAGTTCGGCGTCGCGGAGTCATACGCGGCAGGAGTTTCCGGCGGTTGCACGTTACTGCGGATCGGCTGCGTATCGCGGTTATTCAGCGGTAAAGTTTTGGGTTGCTGGGCACCGCTTCCGGCCGACGGATTTCGGAACGGGCTGCTTACATCTCCACTGGCGGGTGGCGGAGAAGACATATCGAGCAGCGAGTGATTCGTCGATAAATCGCTGCTCGGGGGCCCGGCTTTGTCGGCGGTGAGCGCCGCGGCGGAAGAAGGAAATTGCCCCGCGGCGGGCGGCGGGTACCGATCCTGCTGCGCAACCGCGAATGAAGTCGACAGAGCCGCTGCAACACCGATCCAATAGAAGCGAGCAAACACGCGTCAACCTCCGTGCAAAAAATCACTCCACAACACTACTTCGGAACGATTCGATTTCGCCCCGGCTCAATCTAATTCCTCGAGCCACACGCGCAGCTCGTTCTCATATTCGCTAGCCAGGTCGCCGCGCACCAACGTTCTCTGGAACTCGGCGAGGCCTTCGCTGCCCGTATCGGCTTGTTCCGCCGTGGCGTAGCGCAGCAGCGGGTCGGGGGCGGTCAACCGTCGGCAGATCGTCATTAACAATTCGCTGTGGCGTACCTCGGGCGGCAGCACTTTGTGCAACCACTGCGGTAACGTGCGTTTCTTTTCAAGCAGCGAAGCGAAATCGCGGATATCGGCGAAGAGCGGCCTGCCGGCCAGCAACTCCACCAGCACGTAACCAACGCTCGCCAGGTCCGATCGCGGCGTCATTTCTTCACGATCGAGCACCTCGGGTGCAGCGTACTGCGGCGTGCATGTTTTTTGCTGCGGCATATTGTTGAGATCAAGCGCCGAACCGATATCGATGATCTTCGCATTGCCGGTGCGCTTGACCATGATGTTCGACGGCTTGATATCGCCGTGCACGATCTCTTCGCGATGCAGCGCCGCCAAACCCGCGAGGCACTCGCGGACAATCGCCGCCGCCATGCCCGCCTTCAGGCGAATCTTATTCGGACCAGCTGTCGCGATCACGTTATTGATATAGTCCCAGCGTTTCTGGCCGACCCTCGACTGCGCGCGGGCCAGCATCTCGGGCGCGAGCAGCGAATCCAGATCGTAACCATCGACCCATTCCATCTCCAGCACGCGGATGCGGCGGCGTTCGATGAAATTCTGAACGTCCAGCAGGTGGTCGTGCTGAATGAGCGCGACGCGCGAACTCACCTGGGCCATCCGCTCCATGGACTCGCGATAGGTGCGCTCATCAGGAAAACGCTCGGGTGAGAAAAACTTGAGGGCGACCGGCAGCGTGAAGCCATCGGCGCCGCGGCGCTCGCTGAGGTAAACGACGCCCTGCCCGCCCTTACCAAGTTGCCGCTTTAGCCGCAGGTGCTCGGTCCAACCCAGCTTGGGCTGCTGGATCATTCGCTGATAATGGTGCAGCAACTCGTTGACCCGATTCTCGGGCCGAGTACCGCTTGGCGCCACCGTGCGCGTCCCGTGCAACAGTGTCGTGGTGTATTCCATGCTGTAAACCTCAAGGTACTTCGCGAAAGCTCCGCCTTCGCGTTTGCAAAGCAAAATTTATTGTGGAACCTTTATTTTAGGTGCCAGCAGGTGGCCAAGTCCAGGCGATTGTTGTGCTGCTTAGGCAAACCATCGCTTCTTTCCGCAGCTTTCACCTTGTTGCGCAGTTCGAATTCGCCGCTGGCATCGGGAAGCCGAGCCGCTTGTCGACGAGATTCATAAGTGGCTGAGCGTTGAAATACCTCCGCAAATTCTCGCAGAAGAAGTTCGTCATATTGTTGATGCGCTTCGCTGATTGGCCACCGACATGCGGAGTAATGATCACGTTGGGTAAACCCCAAAGACGACTTTCGCGCGGCAAAGGTTCGGGATCCGTAACGTCCACCGCGGCGCCGGCAAGATGGCCCGACTCTAACGCCGCGACCAGATCATCGGTAATGACCAGCGCGCCGCGGGCGACGTTGACAACGACCGCGCCGCGCGGCAGGAGCGCCAAGCGGCGAGCGTCGATCATGCGGCGGGTGACTGGGGTGAGCGGTGCGGCGAGAATTAGAATGTCGACGCGCGGCAAAAGTTCATCGACGGCGTCGGCCGGAAGCAGCTCGCTTACGTTCGGATGCTTGAGCTCGGGGTACCAGTCGGTCGCGATGACCGAACAGCGAAAGACGCTGAGGACCTCGGCCAGTCGTCGACCATTGCAGCCCAGGCCGATGATGCCGACGCGAGCGTCGTGCAAATCGCGCGTCGGCCGGCGGATGAATTCGCGCTTTTGCTGAGCGCGAAAAAAGGTGGGCAGATTGCGAAGCAGTCCGGCGAGGAGGGCCATTGTGTGGTCCGCAACCTGGTCGGCCAGGACGCCCGACGCGCTCGACACGGTGATACTTGATTCGACGACCGCCGGCATCAGACAGTGATCCATGCCGGCCGCAGACGATTGAATCCAGCGCAGGCGGCCCTGGCGGACGACGTCGTCCCACGGGACGGGAACCTTGGCGTGGCCGCAATAAATGTCGGCCGAGGGGAGCAGATCGGCGATGCGTTCCTGGCCGGCATCGATGACGTCGTAGTCGGGCGCGACAGCGGCGATCTGGTCGACGTGCCGCGGCTCGGCAGGATAGCAAAGAATGATCCTGGGGCGAGCGTTAACCGCTGGCGATTTAGGCGGGCTTGGCATAACATAGGTTGTGGCTGGATTGTGCGATTGTGACAAGGGCGATGCATCGCTCAGGGTGGCACGCCCTGTGGCTTTGCATGAGGCGCAGCGCGTGGGTGCGCGTCTCCGTTATTCGATGACTCTGAGCGTGCCACCCCTCGACTCAATAATGTCATGACGATAGATTCCCGCCGGATTCTCGGCGGCTTCGCGATTTTTACGCTGGTGCTGTTGCGGTTGGTGGTCGGTTGGCACTTCTTCGGCGAAGGCATGAAGAAGCTCGAATACGATCGTCACACCGGACACTTCCACATGGTGTTCTCGGCCGAGAAGGAATTTCTCGACCTGGCCAAGGGGCCGCTTGCGCCGCGGTACTTCGAACACACGCCGAGTGAACACGAATGGCGAACGGCGTTTGCTTCGCCGCGCGAGAACAAGCCGCCGACTGTGGAAGAAACCGCTGCCCAAACGAAATGGGCGCATGACTACGCCCAGCGGAAAGCGGACGCGACGAAAGCTGGTCAGCCGGCGCCGGTCGAGTTCGAGGCTGGCACGGCGGCGCACGATTGGGCGACGAAGATTGCTGACGATTGGCGGGCGGCTGTTGAAAAGTTCAAAGCGATCAGCGGTGTGACCGAGGAGCAAAAGAAAAAGGCGGATGCAGCTCTGCAGACGCGGCTTAACGAGCTCGCCGATTTCATTGCGGGCGAGGAAGAAGAGATCACGGCCTATCGGCACGAACTTTGGCGGTTGGACGGCTGGCGAAAATCGCCCGAGGCGAGTGGTGTCCCCTTTGTTGCTCAACGAATCGCAACAAAGAACGCGGAAACGAACGCCAAGGCGGCTGGCTGGCGGGAGCAAGTTCGTACGCTCGACGACGAATTGACACACGACCTGAATGGCATTCTGACGCCCGAGCAACGGACTCAGCCGGCGACCGTGGCGGCGGTTGAAGGTGCGACGGTCGACAAGAACCAGCACAATTTGGACACGGTCAACCTGGTTGCGACAGTGGTCACGATCGGAGTGGGGGCGTGCTTGATCCTCGGGTTTATGACGCGATTGGCCGCGATTGTTGGGGCTTTGTTCTTGTTCGGAGTCATTGCCTCGCAGCCGTTTTGGATCAGCGGCACCGCACCAACCATGAATCAATGCGTAGAATTGGCAGCGATGCTGGCCCTGGCGGGTACCGGCGCGGGCCGATGGGCGGGGATGGATGGTTGCCTGGCGGCGCTGTTTCGGCGACGGCGGGTTGTGACCGTCGTGGAAGACTAAGATTCACCACAGAGACGCAGAGGACACTGAGGAAGACAATTCATTTCGAGCCGAGATTAACAGGATCAACAGGATGCTTCCGTTGGCATCCTTCATCCCGTCAATCCTGTTAATCCCGTCTCACCTTCTTCTCAGTGCTCTCTGTATCTCTGTGGTGAATAAATAATTCGAAGACTGAGATAAGCGATGAATCTGACGCCTGAAGAAAAGAAGGTTGGTAAGCAGAATTTTAATGAAGCCGTGGGGACGACGCGGCGGACATTTCTGCAGGATATTGGCATCATCGGCGGCACGGCGGCGGCCGTCGGGCTGGGGGCCAAATATTTCAATTACGGGCCGAAGTTGGATGATCGGCTGCGGGTGGGCGTCATTGGCGCCGGCGACGAAGGCAACGTGCTGATGGGGGCGATCAACCCCGATTATGTCGACGTTGTGGCAGTCGCGGATATCCGGCCGTACAGCCGTTATCGCGCGTTTCACGGCGATTGGTATTCGCCCGGGGCGCACTCTGCCCGGCCGGGGCTGATGAAGGTTTTTGGCTATAAGACTGAAGACGAAGCGCGGAAGCATGTAAAGGTCTATGAAAACGATTATCACGAATTGCTGGATGATCCGGATGTCGAAGCGGTGATCATCGCGACGCCGCTGTTCATGCATCACCCGATGGCCATCGCGGCGATGCGCAAGGGCAAGCACGTGCTGAGCGAAAAGCTTATGGGGCACGACGTCGGGTTGTGCAAGGAGATGGCCCGGGTGTGCGACGTCTCGAAGGATGCCAAAGGCAATCCGATCGTGATGGCGGTCGGGCATCAACGGCATTACAGCATTCTGTATGACAATGCCGTGGAGCAGATTCGGCAGGGTTTGATCGGCGACATTCACTACATTCGTGCGCAGTGGCATCGCGATAATTCGCCGGGGCACGATAGCTGGTCGCCGCCGTTGCCGGGCGACGCGCATTTGGATAAGGAGCTGGCTGCGTGGCAAAAATTGCTGAACGGGCCGAGCAAACCCAACGATCCTGCGGGGATTGCGGAATGGGAAGCGAAGGTCGCGCAGAAGACCGCGCAGATTCACGACATTACTGAAGAACTTGCGCAAAAATACGGCTACGAAGCGAAGACAATCAATGGCTATCAGCGGCCCGCGGTTGAAGAGCTGATTCGTTGGCGGCTTTGGAATCGCACGGCGGCCGGGCTGATGGCCGAACTCGGGAGCCATCAGCTCGATGCGGCCGGCATTTTCATCGCGGCGCAGGGTCCGAAGGGGCATCACGTGCATCCGCTGGCGGTGTCGGCGATTGGCGAGCGGTCGATCTTCCCCAACGATCGGGAATGCGAGGACCACGTTCACTGCATGTTCGAGTATCCGGGCAAGGGATATTACAAAGGGGAGGACACGCAAGAGGTTGCCGACCCGAGCAAAAAGCTCGTCGTGGCCTATTCGTCGATCAATGGCAACGGATTCGGCGGCTACGGCGAAACCGTGTACGGCACGAAGGGTACGTTGATTCTGGAGGAAGAGCAAACGGCGATGCTGTTCAAAGGTTCGTCGACGTCGACGCAAATCGAAGTGAACAATAAAGGCGGCAAGCCGGCGATGGACACGTACGAAACGGGCGGCGGCGCCGCGGTGGCGCAGGCTGCGGCGAGCGGGCCGGTTAGCCGTGGATATAAGGAAGAGATCGAGCACTGGGCGTGGTGCATTCGCAACCCGGCCCCGGAGCACAAACCGCATTGCACGCCGACGGTGGCGCTGGGCGACGCGGTGATCGCGCTGACGGCGAATCAAGCGATCGCGAAGCAGAATCGCATCGAATTTAAGCCCGAGTGGTTCGACCCGGCACGCAGCGAAACCCCGGATGGCACCGTGCCGCGTGAGGCCGCGCAGGTGACTTAATTGTGAGACCTGCTTCTTATGTCTGGCGTCGTTCTCAAGCACTTGGATAAGACGTATCCGAACGGCTTTCATGCGGTTCGCGATGTGAATCTTGAGATCGGCGACGGCGAGTTCATGGTGCTCGTGGGGCCGAGCGGGTGCGGGAAATCCACGACACTGCGGATGGTCGCCGGGTTGGAAGAGACCACCGGCGGCGAGATCTGGATCGGTGATCGGCTCGTGAATCAGGTTGCACCGGGCGATCGCGATATCGCGATGGTGTTTCAGAATTACGCGCTCTACCCGCACATGAGCGTGTATCAGAACATGGCGTTCGGGCTCAAAATGCGGCGGACGCCGAAGGCCGAGATTGAGAAACGAGTGCGCGAGGCGGCGGCGATTTTGTCGATCGAGCAGTTGCTCGAGCGGCGGCCTCGGGAGCTTTCCGGCGGCCAGCGGCAGCGCGTGGCGCTTGGCCGCGCGATTGTGCGTGAGCCAAAGGTGTTTTTGTTCGATGAGCCGCTGTCGAACCTCGATGCGAAACTGCGCGTGCAGATGCGTGCGGAAATTGCGCGGCTGCATCAGAGGCTGAAAACGACGATCATTTATGTGACGCATGACCAGGTCGAGGCGATGACGCTCGGCGATCGGATCGTGCTGATGGATCGGGGCGTGATTCAGCAGGTGGATTCGCCGATGGCGATTTATCAGCACCCGGCGAATCAGTTTGTGGCGTCGTTCATAGGCAGTCCGGCGATGAATTTTATTCGCGGTGAAATTGAGCAAGGCGTATTTCGCATCAACAGCGCGAACGGATCTAACCACGAGGCTTTCATCGCTGCGCCAGCGACGAACGACAATTCGCCAAGCGGAATAAACATTGGTGGCTCGGTCCCGAATGGCCCGGTCGTGCTGGGAGTCAGGCCAGAAGATCTTCTTGCGCGCAGCGGCGACGGCGCTTTGGGGACAGTCACGCTCGATGTTGTGGAGCACATGGGGCATGAGACGATGGCGCACTTTGCCCTGGCCGGCGCGGAGCATGTGGCGCGGCTGCCGGCGGATGCGGGCGTGCAGCCGGGGGACCGGTTGACGCTGGCGATTCGGCCGGGTGCTTATCATTTATTCTCTGGCGCCGACGGGCGGCGATTGAATTAAAGTTGTTCGTTGTCCGCGGTGGGTTGTCAGTTGAAATTTGTAAAGCTGCCGAATTCTTGTGAATTCATTTACGCGCGAAATAAAAAATGAAGGGCCCTTTGGGCGGCTGATGCGCGCAGGAGTGATCGCCCTCGTTTCGCAGAAACGGGGTGCCACCTGCGCGATTCAGTCCCGATCACCCAACCGCGGGGGCGTGCTGTGCTGAGATCCCATGGGGGC
>DATBAY010000275.1:0-10372 GCA_036271295.1 Lacipirellulaceae bacterium
GTCGATCCGCAAAGCACTTTCCGAAGTGAAGCAGCAGGTGCTCGGCAACAACGCGATCACGGCCAGCTTCGGAGTTACCGAATTGCAAACCGGTGACACGCCGGAAACCATGTTGCGGCGCGCCGACCGCGCTCTGCTGCAAGCCAAGGATCAGGGCCGCAACCAGGTCGTCCAGTTGGGAGACGGAATGATGGAAGAAAAAGTGAAGCGTTCCTGGTGGCCATTCCAGTCGCTCCGCGGGTCCGCCCTGATCGAAGCCGACTTGGTCACGATGGTGCCGATCGAGGTTGCCATCCAAAAGCTGCGCGGCTTCATCGCCGATCAGGACGCCAAGATCGTCAAGACAAATGAGAATGAGCTGCAGCTTATCGTCGCCGGCGCGACTCGCCGCTCGACCGACCGGCCGGTTACGTTCCAAATTCATCTGAAGCTCTCGCAACAACGAGCCGAGCGCTCGAACTCGCAAGGCTTCGCTACTGGCGCCTATGTTGAAACCCGCGTACAAGTGGTAATTCATCCGCGTCGCGACCGCGACCGCCGCCGCGAAGCCACGATGGACAAAGCTCGCCGCCTTCTCGGCAGCCTGAAATCGTACTTGATGGCCCGCGAACAGGATGAAGCGCCAGCCGCCACCGAAGCCGTCTCGGCTGCAGAGTAAATCAAGCTGCAGGCGCGCGCCCGCGTAAATCAGGAAGATGGCGGATGCGAAGTGATACCAGAGAACAACGTCTGGTGACCGGTTCCAAACGCGCGAACAAAACCGTCAGTTCGTCGCTTGAATTGAGCTCGATGTCCAATTGCAATGCGCTCGACGTGGCTTTCGAAAACTACACACGAGTTGATCTTGGTGTGTCCTCCGTTTCGAACGCGGGGACGCCGAAAGCCTCGCGCCCGAAAGAAGCAACCAAAGCACTCATCTCGGACATCGCCGCCCAATTAGACGTTCTCGATCGCCAGCGGCAAAAGTTAGCCAACCTTCTCCGCGACGTATCCATCTAGCGCACGCTTGTAGCGGTACGTGCTTCAGCCAATTGTCAAAGCGCCGACCGAGCGTTATCTTGCGGGTATTAACACCGGACGCTCCAGGAGACGCACGTCATGGCCTACACACTTCCCCCTTTGCCATATCCGAACAACGCGCTCGAACCTCACATCGACGCCAAGACGATGGAGATTCACCACGACAAGCACCACAATGCTTACGTGACGAATCTCAATGCGGCGCTCGAAGGTAAGAACCTACCCGAGCAAAGCATTGAGGACCTCTGCCGCCACATCGATAAAGTACCTGAGGACATTCGTGCCGCGGTTCGCAACAACGGCGGCGGACACGCCAATCATTCGATGTTTTGGACGATCATGAGCCCCAAAGGCGGCGGCAAGCCGGTCGGGGATCTCGCGAAGGCAATCGATGCCGAGCTCGGCGGTTTCGACAAATTCAAAGAAACTTTCAGCAAGGCTGCCACGACGCGCTTCGGCAGCGGCTGGGCTTGGCTTAGCGTTGATAAAGCTGGCAAGCTCAGCGTCGAAAGCACGCCGAACCAGGACAACACGTACATGAGCGGCAAGACGCCCATTCTCGGACTCGACGTGTGGGAACACGCCTACTACCTCAACTACCAGAATCGCCGGCCCGATTATATCGCGGCGTTCTACAACGTGATCGATTGGAACGCGGTCGATTCACGCTATAAGGCCGCCAAAGGCTAACAGCTAATCTCTTTGCAAGAGCAAACACATCGCCTTTTCAACCCCTGGCTCCGCCGGGGTTTTTTTATGCGCTGCGCTTCAAGCTCTGCTAGCCCTCACAGCATTGCTGTCGTCATCCCCAGCGTCCGATCAACCGAATGACATTGACCGCGCGCCGCGCCAACCTATAATCCGCGCCACTACATCGAAGAATTGCGGTCGCAGCATCGTATTGGCAAGTGCACGCATCCGCTTTTGAGAGTTGTGTTTTAGCCGTCCGCAACGCGTTTCCGTAAACGACCTGGGCTGGCAATGCCGAAAAGTTTTACAGTCGCACCACTTCTCCGGAAGCCGCAATCTTTTCACGTCGCGAAAATTCCGCCGACGGCGTCTCGGGCAGCCAAAGTCATGAAACGAATACCGCTTCGAACGTTATCAGTAGTTGCGGCCATCGCCGCCGTGGCAGGCTGCCAATCCGCCCCGAAATTCGCGTGGTGGAAGCCAGATAAAGCCGCCGAGAACTCGGCGGTCGCCTCCAACTCGAAACCCCCTGCGCTCCCTTCTGCGCAATCGTCGCCGCAAGCCGTCGCAATGACTGGAAGCATGCCGTCGACAACAAGCGTGGCCGCAACATCGCCTCTCGCGGGCACAGTCGCTTCAATCTCTACGCTGCCAAGCACTTCCGCGACGCCGCCGGCCCTATCGATTCCCGTGACATCGCCCTCCACCGTTGCAGGTGCCACACCGCCTTACCCGACAGAAAACTCCCTCGCCGATAAGCTCGTTTCCACGCCGAACTCCAAGGCGTCTGCGCTGTCCGCTCAACCTTTTGTGCCCGGTGCGACCCAAGGCGCCGCTTCGCTTGCCGCCGCTCCGAGCACGCCGCCGATGGTTGCGGCGGGGCCGTATGACCCGAGCGGATATAGGCCTGCTGCCACGGCCAGTTCGGCCGATGCAATCGGTACTACTCTGGACGCTGACCGCTACGCCACGACGCCACGCGGTACACCAAGCCCGCCAGTCATGACGGCGCCGACAAACTCTTCACAATCGCTGGCCAGCGACCCGGCAGACCGGTACGGCTCGCCGCGCACCTCGACAACCCCGGCGGCGATGCCGGGGCAGACGGCCGTCACGGATCCTGCGAATCTCGCCACCGATCGGTACGCGAATCCTTCGCTGCCAACTCTTGCGGGAGCGACTTCGCAAGCCGTGGGCGGTAGCGCCGTTGGGGCGACTGCTCCGGCGATTAAGCTCGCGGCGGCGGCGGGGCAGTATCGTCCGGGTGGGACATCGACGTACACTCCTGTGAGTGCCACGACGTCTCCACTGGAGATCGCCAGCCGACCGGCACCGGTCGCGGTGCCGGCGACTGAAACGTCGTCTGGCGGCAGCCAGTCCTGGATACCGTCTGCTACTGAGACGGTTCCTCCGGCCCGGCCTTACTAAACCGCGGAGCTTACCAGCCCATGACCATGTTCGATTCGATCGCCTTGCGCGCCTGCTCGAGGTCGGAGCCGGTTTCGTGCATGTAGAGGCGAATGGCGTGAACCTTGTCGCCCTCGGCCTTGGATAAACAATCGCGGGCCTGGTGGCAGGGGTTCATCTTACCGGCGATGCCAAGCGCACTTTTCGAAATAACCCACGTATCGCGCGGCCGCTTGGTAAGCCGCATCACGTGTTCCTGAGGGTATGCTTCCCCGACGACGACAGAGGCGGCATCGCCGTCTTCGGCCCAAGTGATCACGATGTGGTTCTCGGTCTCGACTTCAAACAGGGGCATGTTCCACTCCTTTCCAGACAAGCTGGTCGCAACACCACGCCGCGCGAGGGCGTGGCCCGATGCCTGAGTTCGTACATCCATGATGGTAAGGAACTCGGCAGCGGATCGTCAACGTGCTTGTGAACATGCCTCGATCGGCGGCTATATTTTGAACACTTGTGCGGATGACTCGTTAGCGATATCGACAGTCGTAAGAGGAAGGAGTGCTGGTTCGATGACATCGATCGGAACCGTGGCGGCCGAAAGATCCTCGCGGATATGGCCTCCGTTGTGGACGAAGAGCCGGTTGCTGCCGGCCGCCTTCGCACTGTAAAGGGCGGAATCGGCGCGTGCCAACAGGGCGCGGGCATCGTCGCCATCTTGGACTTCAGTGAGGCCGCAGCACACCGTAGACGAAAGTTCGTCGAAGGCACGGCGGCGGAGGCGGTTGGCGAAAACGCGACCTCCGGCGAGCGAGGTCTGCGCCATCACGACGACGAACTCATCGTCGCCGTAGCGGGCGACAAAATCGCTATCGCGCATGCAGCTGCGGATTGCGCTCGCGAGCTTGGGCAGCAGCGGCAGAACTTGTGCTTTGGAGCGGGCTTCGCTACCGCGGTCGAGGCTCACGAGCGCGACGGCAAACGAAGGATTGCCTTTGTACGCGCCGCCCAGCAGGATGCGGAGTTGTTGCTCGAGCGCGCGCCCGTTGCCGACGCCGGTCAGCGGATCGGTGCGGCCTTGGGTGAAAGTTTCCAGGGCGTCGGACTGTTGGCGAATTTGATCGTAGGCGTTGGAGAGTTGGTGAGCCAATTGCATCGTGGGGCCGAGCATATCTTCGGCTTCGTGGCAGAGCTGCTCCCAAGCTTTGTCGGTGCCGGTGCCCTGTGCGTGCCGCAACTGGCGTTTGAAGGTGGAGAGCTGCGAGTGATGGGTGACCAGCTCCTGCCGCAGTCCCGTGGCGATTGTTTCCAGTTGCCACGCGATCCGGGCGGCGCGGTCGAGCTCTTGTTGGCGGCGGTGGTCGACTTGGGCCGCGTGAAGCGTGCTGGTGCGCGTGCCGAACAGGTAGCCAATCAGCGCGATGGCGCTAAGGCCGGCGGTTACGGGCAGACCGATGACCAAGGAATTCAGCGCGGCCAAGGGTAGCAAACCGGCGAGTTGTGCAAATTGTGGATCCATCGAAGTGCGTGCCTGGCGTGATGATGCGGTTAGATCCGCTTCGAATTGAAACCGAGCAAACAGACGAAACCCGAAGCGCAGACGACCATGAGAGTGACCATCCACTCCTCGCGGCCGAGGCTGTTGAACCAATCCCAGGTGCTGTTGGGCGCGGCGGCGACGCGGACCCACAGATCTACAAAAAACGATTCCATATTCGGTTCCTTGTGCGGCGATTGAGCCACACAAATGTACGCCACGGGCGCGGCGGCCGGATGGCGGGACTACTTGTCCGTTCGTGAAGTGCGGGATCGCCGGAATGGGACGGGGGTAGCGGTCGTAGGGGTGGCGGCCGAGCGACGCATTGGCGGCGAGGATCGGATCTTCGTTCTTTCCCGGGCGCGTGGAATCCGTGGATTTAGTGTAGCCCTCTCGCTCCGCGAGATGGATTTTCCTCTCGCGGAGCGAGAGGGCTACCGTGGGCCGCTTGTCGGTGATTTGGGCGTTTGGTATAGTTTTGGGTCTGCGGCGAGGGCGGCGAAATGACGCCGGTTTAGTCGCGAAACGTGAGGCGCGGTAGCTCAATTGGTTAGAGTCCTGGACTGTCGATCCAGTGGTTGCGGGTTCGAGTCCCGTCCGCGTCGCTTCTGAATTGCCCGTTCGCCGCGGCGAACTCGCCGGTAAGCTTTTTTGGATGACCCCTCGCGATGGCGAGGGGTTTTTTCTTGCGCTACGGATGAATATTGGTGAGTGCGCTGAAGTCGATTTTTTAATCCAAAATTCGAGCATGAGGCGGTGGTTCGCACGACAAAACGAGGCGTTTTGCGCAAGCGACGGGTTGAATTTTGGGAATTTGAGGCGCGCTTGGAGATCCATTGTTTTGCCAAGTCGTGCGTGGGTGGAATTTCGCGGCGCGGCGCGCAGGTTGAGCGCGTCGCCTGTGCCAATTCCAAGCTCGCGTATGTATACGTTGGTACACTTATCGAATGCGATCCTAACACAAGTCGTGGCACAAAAACAAGAAAAAAATGTGTCTGGGAGGCCCAGGTTCTTGAACCTGGACAGCGAAACCTCGGGAGGCAGCGTAAGGCGGAATGGGACGCGAATCAGTGCCTCTTGCCGCCTGCGGCGGGCCCAAATTCGAGATCCTGGAGTACCCGTGTTCGTTTGCGGATCCGCGCGCTCAAGAGTCGTTCTTGATTTTGAAGAGCGTCACTCGGTCGCCTGCGGGCCTGTTCCAAGCTGGGAACCGAAGCAGGTAAACGTGTCCCTTGGTAACGGCCTCGTTTTGAGGATCGCTTTGGGCGGCGGACGGTTCGATCGTCGCGAATTGGTCGATTTCGCCTTCGCCCAAGTCGACGAGGGAAACAGGCCCGTACGAAGTTTTGAAGTAAAGCTCGCCCTTTTCTTGGGCAAAATCGAGCTGCCAGCTGTAATCGTTGGGAGCAATGATCCAACGCTGGCCGCCTTGCACAACGGTTTGTTTTACTTCCTTGAGATCGAAGGCGCCGTTCTTCATGTTCACATAATCTATGGATAGCTTGCGAGGCTTTTCGAGCTTTACTGCCCCGAGCTGGTAGACGGCGCCGCTGCTGAGTGTGACCTTGCGGCCCTGGCTGACGTAGCCTGGAGCATTAATCGAAACGTCGTAATCGATCGGAGATAAGCCGCTCTGGGAGAATCGGCCGTCAGAATCGAGTGGTGGTGTGATGGCGGCCGCGTAATGGGGGCGAGGCTCGGTTCCGCCGGAGGGCGTGTTGATGGGACCACTGTCGGTGCGAATTTGAACTTTGACGGTGTCGAGTTTGCCGGCGTCTTCCAACTCAACTTCGCCGGCTAACTTCGCGAGCTCGGAATCTGGTAATCGCTTCATTTGGACCGTGCCGACGTCGATGACGAGGCCATCGTGGACCGCGAGCGACAGGTCGAAGGGGGCGTAGCCATTCAGGCGAAAACCGACGGGTGCGTTGAGGTCGCGGACTGGGCCGGCGAAATAGCCCTGAGGAAGAATCTCCATTTGGGAGTTGATGTCGCGTGGATCGTCTTTTCCTTCCAATAGAACGCGTCCGACGATGACGTGGCCTTTTCGGCGCTGCACGATTTCTTTGCCACCTTTATCAATCTGCTGCGCGAGCGCGGCCTTGTCGTTACTCGATTCAAGCGTTGGCAAGTTCCGCATCGCAAGCGCGATATCTTCCTGAGTTGGATATTCGGGAGTTAGCGAGGACGCATTTGGGGACGTGGAAGGTGCGGAGCTCGCGTGGTGCGAATGGGAGTCGGCCAGAATTGTGCGCAAATAGTCATTTTCTTTAGCGTGCTCGCGGTCGTTGAACTCCATCGCTTCGACGATGAGCGAGCGGACTTGATCTAAAACGGTATTTCCGACGGGGAGCTTTTCGTGGCCGGTCGGAGCCAAGCGAATATCGGCGCCTTCGACGTCGAGCGTTCGATAGTCGGTTGGCTCATCGGGCGAGCGCTTTTTAATCAAGAATGCGAGATGCGTTGAACCGACCGAAAATGGGGTGGTCGCCAAATGCTGCGGATCCATCAGGCGAAGCGTGATTTTTTGATTTTTTGGAGTGGGGCCTTTGAGCGACTGATAGATATAGCACTCATGCGTGGTGAGAAGATCGGGACCGGGGTCGGGTTGCACCTGCCGATCGACGCGGAGAATTACAATCGCGTCGGACTTTTCGATCAGCGATTCAACTCCTGGGAAAGCAGCGATCGGTTCCGCTGGAGTCGAGGCGGGCAGCGCTAATGCGACAGCCACCGCGAAGAGGATACGAATCATGACGAGCCCTCCGGATTCGCACTGAGTTTGGCCGAGCCGGCCAAGATCTTTATAATGTTAATATAGTGGCAACGGCGGAGAGCGGAAAGAAAGATAAAGATTTCTCTGTGGATTAGGCGATTGCGGCGGACGGCGCGTTAGTACTCAATTGATCAGGGCGGGCAGTGCGGTCGCGAGACAACCATGAAAATCGTAGTGCCAGGTACCAAGCGTCGGCGACTTCAATTCTCGCTGGGACTTCTGTTTTCAGCCTTCACAGCAATCGCCTTGTCGGGAGCCACTGCCACCTGGATTCATTTGGCACACCGACATGCGGTAGATCAATCTCAGCGGGAATACGCGGAGCAGATGCGAGTCAATCGAGATCGGCTTATGGCTCTCCGCATGAATGAGAGCTTCGAAGCATTTGTGCGCGAATACAAAGTGAATCCACCGCCGCCATGAAGGTTGCCAGCTAAGGCGGCACCTGCAGCGGGCGCGCGGGCATGAACCTGGTGGTGGCGCTAAACCGCAAGCGATGAGCCGCGGTGGTTGAAGTGCAATGCTAGCCGGTGTGGTGGTCGCCGATAGCTTCGACGAGGCGCGAGAAGCTGGCTTTGATTTGTTGATAGACCTTTGCGAGTTCGGATTCGACGAGCCGTGGGCTGTGGGGAATTTTTTGCATTAGCTCGCGAACTTGTTTTTCTTGTTGCTCCAAAAAGTTGCGGTGAGATTGGCTGGCGGTGAGCAGGAGCTGGCCGAGAAGCTCGAGCACCATTTTTTCGTCGACAGTCTCTTTCGTGGACTGGTCGCTGGATTGAACTGGCAGACTGCCGAATTCCACGGTGTCGCGGCCGGCTTCGCGGTTGGTGGTCGTTCGTGATGACATGGCGGGACTTTTGGTCTGGAGAAGAGATATGAATGCCTGCCATGGCCAACGGACGGCGCGTGCTCCGCATGCGGCGGTGCAATGGTGGTATCACACCCCCCCGGAAGAATCAACTAGAAATGTCGGGGTGCGCGGCGGATCGTAGGAAACTGCTAGAGATGCGGGCCAGCCGGGGGAGGTTTAGCTAAACCGCAAGCGGTGGTTATGGACGTGGGGGCTGATCTTTGGAGGCGTCAACTCTTATTTTTTAGTGGGGTCGATGGAGGCATCGGTTTCAGCGTTTTTGGGGCGGATTAGCTCGAAGTAGCGGCGGATTGTTTGGCGATGGCCGAGGGGGATTGGCTCGGCTTCGAGCGCAGATTCCGCAATTTGCTCGTACTTCTTGGAATGCTCGCGATATTGGCGGACTGCGTTTTGTTCTTGCTCGGGGGCGGTTTGGGTTTCGACATCGGATTCACCGGAGTTCGATTCCTGGCCGGTGAGCTTCATTTCCTGGCCGGTCTTCAGCTTGGGTGTTTTATCGCCAGGTTGATTTCCGCTGCGGGCGGTGCCGGCTTTGCTGCCGCCTTTCTTGTTGCTCTCGGCGTCGTTCTTGCATTCGCACTCGCATTCGCATTTGCATTCGCACAGGCATTGGCATTGTTTGCGGAGCATATCAAGCAGTTTCTTGCGGCGGCCTTGTTTATCGCATTCGCTGGCGAGACCTTGCATGCCGTTCTTGAATTTGTTGCGGTCGCCTTGGGTGAGGCCTTGCGAGACCTTGTCGGTGGCTTCGTTCAGGGATCGATTGCTGCCGCTGCCGGAGTTTTGTTTGCTCTGTTCGTCGAGCCGCTCGGTGACGGCTTTTTCTGTTTTGCGATCGAGCTGAGGCATGTCGGCCTTGGCGAGTTGCTCGGCGGCTTTGTCCAGATTGCCCTGCGACATGGCCTGACCGGCGGCTTGCAGCGGCTCGGCCAACGATAGTGCTTCGCCCAACTCCTTGAGCGCGGCTTCGACGTTTTGTTCGTTTAGTTCATGTTGCTGTTTTTCGAGCGCGGCTTCCATTTCAGAGAGTTTGGCGAGCGCTTCTTTCGGATCGACACCGGGCTGTTTGAGCTCCTCGACTTTGGCGGCGAGCTGTTTGATGAGCTGCTGCACTTCGGAATTGCCGTCTTGATCTTTGAACTGTTCGAGTTGTTGCAATTCGTCTGAAATGCGGCGGGCTTGCGCCGAGACCACATCGTTCGCGACGAGGCTGGCGGTTGCCTGTTGCGGGGGCGCGGTCAGGATGCAAAGGACGATTGCCGCGGTCGACAGCGTGAGGCCGTACCACCAAGGTCGAGGTGCGTGGAACGGGGCGACATGGGCGGGGTCGATGCGATCGACGTGAGAGGCAGCGTCCGCGATTTGTAGATCTCGGAGCGGGGCGCTGGTGCGGTTCTCGGCGAGGAAGTTTAATGCGGTGGCGACACGATCCTTCAACCCGTAGGCGCGATCGATCGAGACGGCGGCATCACGCATCGCGCGGTGACGATATAACGCGAAGGCGATGCCGAGCGCGGGGCACAATAAGACGGAGAGCGCGACGGCAGTCCAGGAGATCGAGTGGAAGCCAGCGGCGCGGAAGATGCCGAGTGAACAGCCGACGATGCCGCCTGCGATCAGTCCCCAGGAACAGCAGTTCCATATCCATTGCCACTGATGACGACGGCGAACAGCGTTGACGCGCGAGCGGATCTGGTCCATTGCAGCACTCCCCTACCAAAGGCCAGGTCGAAGACCTTCTCGATTCTAGTCTTTCTGCATCAAGAATTGCACTGCTGAAAGCAAAGTTCGCAGCGTTCCGAAAACTCCCGGAAAATATCTATTCCGCTTTACTAATGGCGTGGTCGGCCTTGGGGCTGTTGGCGGCTTCTGGTTTTAATTCTGGTTGCTGCCACTCGGCGGGCAGTTTGGCGGGCCAATCGCCGTGGTAGTTCACGTTGCGCACACGGCATTTGGTTTGGTCGGCGTAGCGGAAGAAGCCGAAAAAGCGTTGGTCAGCGGGTTCGGCCAGCGTGTACTTACCGACTTCGGAATCGTTGACGAAAAGAGTTAGCTCGTTTTTGCTGACGGAAAC
>DATBAY010000276.1:0-11504 GCA_036271295.1 Lacipirellulaceae bacterium
AACTCGATAGCGATAGCGACGCCACACGGCAATTAAACAACGCGAGCCCCGTTGTGGACGAACTCAAGGGTCTCAGCGCCGGCACTGCACTCGCGATGATCTTAAGACCCGGCAGCCTCGTCATGCGACCGGAAAAACCGCGGGGCCAGTCGGTCATCTATCGAATCATCGCCGCCGATGCAGACACCATTTCGCAAAACACGCTCGGCAAAACGAGTGGTCCCGACTCAAACCAAAAGAACTGGCCCATCGGTTGGGAACCCGACAAGTCGCCGGGCGAGGTGGCTCCTTCGCTCATGGAAACGCTCAACGCCGAAATCGCCGGTTACTCGCTCGAAGAAGCGATCGAGGCAATCACCCCGCGACTCAAAGTGCCGTTGTACGTCGATCACGCTTTATTCTCGGTCCACCACATCGACCCAACCAAAATCCAGGTGAAGCTGCCACGCGCCAAAATGAGTTACAAGCGCCTGCTCGACCGCGTCTTCACGCAGGCACACGTTGGCTGCACGATCCGCGTCGACGAAAGCGGCAAGCCATTCCTATGGGTTACTCGATAACGACTGGATACGGACTTAGCGAAGCCGGTCTTGAATCCGCGGCGCGTCCGCGTTGAACCAAAATGATTTTCCCGAGGGGCCAACCTTGACTTGAAATTTCGACTGACCTGCTTTGGCATATAAACCTTTGAGCCGATCATGAAGGGTTGGGTCGACACACTCGCATTCGTCGAGCAAACCATCAGGCCAAACGAGCGTGACACGGTATTCGCCGGCAGGAGCACCATCCCCACCGGCACGGGTCATCAAATGGAAGATGCCTTTGTTATTCGTTCGTCCCACCGGACAAAACAGATTCTTGTCGTTATCGAGCGGATGGAATGCCACGCTCAGATTCTCAGCCGGCTCGCCATTTACCAGGACTCTCCCCTCGACGGCATAAAGGATCGGCTCTGCCGATGAACGTCGTGCTTGCGATAGGTTGAATGCTGCTCCGAGCAGGAGAAATAGCCCGAGCACCGAAAGGAACACCGTGTATTGTGAACGTCGCATGAATGTTCCCGTCCTGAGACAGTGGCTTGATGAAAGCGACCGCACACATCAGTTAAGCTCGAACGGCTGGAGCGAGTTTTCGCCCTTTTCGATCGTAACCGTCCATTTACTTTGCGTAGGGTCGCTGTACTTACCGCCAAACGCGTCGACTTCGGTTTCAATGGAGCCTGTCGAAGCTGGCGAACCAATCTCGGGCTTTTCGAACGTCGCGAGGTATGTGCCGGGTGGCGCTCCGTTTCCGGGAGCACCGGTGCTGAGTTTAAATTTGCCATCCGGACCAGTTTGGCCAGTGGGTATAAACTCGGGCTTTGCCGTCCCCGATTGGCTATGCAGAGTCACCCGAACGCCTTGCAACGGCTTTCCCTTAAACTTCACCACGCCGCTTACCGGAACCGTTGAAGGAACGGAGAGGTTTTTTCCGCAACCGCCCAGCACAACCGCTGCCAGCAAAAACAGCAACGCAAAATCTCCGCGGCGACCGATCGAATTGCTCGTAGATCGATTAATAGTCACCAACGACGTCTTCTCCATTCCTACTCCCCAGCGATTTATAGGTTGTCATGTCGATGGAGTCCGCGATGTATCGCACGGACCCGTCCATCAGCACAAAATTACAGCCGCCAGCGTGAAAGCTGCGAAACGAGAAATGCGGGCTGTTGAAGATACAGTTGCGGATATCGCTGGACGACATTCCGCGCACGTAGTAGGGTCCCGACCACGTATTCATGCGGACATTCGTGGTGCCTTCGTCGAAGTAGTCGCCATTGTCGGCGCCCCAGGCGGTGAAACCGCTGGAAGGCGTTGCGCTGCCAACCGTGAGACTATTGATTTTTGTGCTGGTGAAACCCTGGATGCCGTGATGCAACTCGCCAGCGGCGAGAGTTTGGCTCAACCCGTCGGTGAAATTCTTGAAGCCAAGCTTTTTGTCTTTTGGATTCTTCCACCAACTCGGATTGGCCGTGTGAATAGCCTTGTCTGCTATTCCGTCGTCATTGGTATATCCCAAGTCGACCGCGGTTACGAAGGCCCCATCGCTGGGTGTGTAATAGTACCCTTTGCCGGGCCAGGCAATGTCGCCGGGTTGCTGCGAGTCGTGAATATCATTGTTGCCGCGGCTCCAACCATAGCTCGACCAGCAATTGAAAACGGGGTTTTCTGGAGCCGGCATCGAGGGGCAGGTGAAGATCGGCATTCGCTTATTCACAACGTCGATATTAAGCATGCCGCCCTTACCTTCGTGCCCGGGCGTAGCATCGTCTCCGCCCCATTGCCAACTGAATTGGTCAGCCGTCGCCTGCTCTTCGAGGTGCGGCAGCAAATACATCGAAGGGGGCAAATGCCGGAAGTTGAACCAGATCGTTTGCATCCCCGGGTTGTAATCCTCAGGCCCCGCACCGCACAAAGCCAACCCAGGAATGTATTTGTTCGCATCGTGAAAATTATGCAGAGCAATTCCAATATTCTTTAAGTTATTGGCGCACTGCATTCGGCGCCCCGCTTCCCGCGCGGATTGAATCGCAGGCAACAGTAACGCCACTAGAATTCCGATGATCGCGATGACGACCAAGAGCTCGACAAGCGTGAAGGCCTCGCGATGCTGTCGTAGGCGAATACTTTCCATGGTTTGCAGCGTTCTGTCTAATAGTTAGTGACGTCCTGTACGGCGAACGAGAACGATTTTCGGATAGAAGGAGTTCGGTTCGCAATGTGTAACAGATCAAACGAGGCTTACGGTGGCGCTAGAGTGCGCAGGCTACCGCCGCGGTGTCGGTTTTTTCGACAACCTGGCGCTTTCGACGACGTTAACGGCACTTCGAACTGACGGAATGTGAGATGCGCTGGCCGATTCGCAATCAAATCATGTTGCCGTTGTTGGCAGCGGCCGTCGTGAGTTTGACGGCGGTTGGCGTGATCAACGCGGTGTTGGCCGAGCGGCGAACGTGTGCGCGCGTTGAGCAGCAATTGCGGCAGGTGATCAGCGTGCTGACGACGTCGTCGTTTCCGCTGACAAATTCGGTGCTGCGGCAGATGCGGGATCTTTCGGATGCGGACTTTGTGCTCGAGGATGCCGCGGGGAATGTGGTGGCATCGACGATCGGGAGGGATGCGACGTTGCCGGAGCGAGCCGTGACGAATCAGATTGCGGATGTGCAGCTCGGTAGCTCGGATGAAGTTGCGGGAGCGTGGTATTTTCACACGGTGGTGAAGTTGCCGCTCGGAGCCAGTGCTACGCGGAGCGGCACGCTGCATGTTCTGTTTCCGCAGGACGAATATCGAAGGGCGTGGCGAGAGGCGTTTTTGCCGTCGTTCTTCGTCGGGCTGGCCACCACGTTGCTACTGGCGACGGTGGCATATGCGTTGGCAAATCGAATGGGCCGCACGATCGGACGATTGCGCGGGGAAGTGCTGCGAATAGCGCGGGGCGACTTTCGCGAGGCGGAGCTGCCCACGCTGGATGATGAGATCCGTGACCTTTCCGTTGCCGTCAATCGAACGGCGGCGATGCTCACGGAATATGAGCAGCAGGTACGTCAATCGGAACAAATGCGAACGCTGACGGTGCTCGGGGCAAGTATCGCACATCAATTGCGGAACGCGGTGACCGGTTGCCGCATGGCTCTCGACTTGCACGCGGCAGAGAGTCCGTCTCGAGATGGGGATGAGTGTTTGGAGGTCGCTGGTCGTCAGTTGCAACTGATGGAGAGTCAGCTGCAACGGTTTCTGCGAATCGGCAAGCGGCCGACGAAGATGGTTTCGCGTGAAGTGGAGCTTGGGGAATTGGTCGAGAAGTTATTGCCGCTCGTGCGGCCGGCCGCTCAGCATGCAGGCGTGGCGCTTGATTGCCGAATCGCGGCTGAATCGCTTACGATCCAGGGAGATGAGGAAGCGCTGAGCCAGGTTGTATTGAATCTTCTGCTGAACGCGATTGAGGCGGCACAGCAGAGCGCGATCGGCAATTCGACACGGGGCAGCGTAGGCATCGACGTGCGACTTTCGGATGAGGAATCGGTTGCGATCGAAATTCGGGACTCCGGCACAGGTCCGGCCGAAAGCGTCGCTGACGCGATTTTTGAACCGTTTGTTACGAGCAAAGCCGAGGGGGCTGGGCTGGGGCTAGCGGTGGCGCGCGAGATTGTCGTTGCCCATGGCGGAACGATTGATTGGAAGCGAGAGAACGGAATGACGCAGTTTTGCGTCGAACTTCCTTTGTCAAAAGGCAGGTGCGAAAGTGTCCACAATTCTCGTTGTTGATGATGAGCCTTCGATTTCGTGGGGGCTGTCGCGGCTTGCCAGGAGCATGGGGCATGACGTGGACGTGGCGCCATCTGCCGAGGAAGGACTGTGTATGGCCGCCACGAAGCGCCCCGACGTACTGGTGCTGGATGTGCGCCTGCCGGGCATGGACGGAGTAACAGCGATGGAATCGTTTGCGCGGCACTTAAGCGGCGCGCCGATAATCGTAATCACAGCGTTCGGTGATCTCGGCACGGCGATGGATGCAATTCAGAAGGGTGCGTTTGAGTACGTGGTGAAACCGTTCGACCTAGCCGAGATTCGGTCAGTCATAGAACGTGCGCTGCGGTTTGAGCCGTCGAAGCCGAGGCAATCCGCAGAAAAGAAGCCGGCCGGAATGCTGGGGCGCACGCCGGCCATGCAAAATGTTTTCAAACGGATCGCATTGGCGGCGAATTCGGATGCGGCGGTGCTGCTGCGCGGCGAGAGCGGCGTCGGCAAGGAAATGGCGGCGAATGCGATTCATCGCAACAGCGCGCGGAGCGGTCGCCCGCTTGTGGCGGTGGATGCGGCGATGCTGGAGAGCAGCGGAGCGGAAGAGATTCTCTTCGGCGTGGCGGCCGACGGACGTGGATCGTCGGCTAAGTCGGGCCTCGCCGTACAAGCGAATGGAGGAACGCTGTTCGTTGACGAAATCGCGCGAATGCCCTTGCCGCTGCAAATGAAACTGCTGAGAGCACTCGAATATGGTGAAGTCTTGCCGGTTGGCGGGGACTCGCCGTTGCGATCGCGGTTTCGCGTTATTTCGGCGACCAAGAAGGACTTACGAAAGTTGGTCGAGGCGGGTCAATTTCGGCACGACTTGTATTTTCGGCTCTGCACGTTCGAGATCGAACTGCCGCCGTTGCGAGACCGGCGGGATGATATGTCGCTGCTGGCGGACAGCTTTGTCGTGCAGTTTGGCGGGCAATCGGGGTCACTTGCGGAAGAGACGCTCGTCGAGCTAGAGAGTCGGCCTTGGTATGGCAACGTGCGTGAATTGCGGAGCGCGATGGAACACGCGATTGTGCTGGCTCGGCAGGGGAGCGTGATGCCCGAGCATTTGCCGCCGGCGCTGCCGAATCTGTGGAATTCTACCGTCGCGGCATCTGGGCACTCACCTGATGATTTTTCAACGGCGGTGTCGCAAATTGCCAAGCAGTTGCTTTCGGATCCTGACACGGCAGGGACGCTGTACGATCGCTTTCTACAACAGGTGGAACCGCCGTTATTGGCGACGGTGATGAGCAAGTGCGGTCAGCGGTGCGCGCCGGCGGCGCGTGTGTTGGGGTTACACCGCACGACGCTGAAGAAGAAGCTATCACAGTATGAGATTGAGGAGCTCGTCGGCGAAGGGTGATGCCGAGCGCTCGCGGTTGAGCTAAACCGCAAGCGGAACTGGCGCGGCGCTTAAATTTTTGGGCGCACTGTTAGAGCAGTTCGTCGAGCTCGTCGACGAGGCGTTCGAAGTAGGAGAGGGCGGTATCGACGGGCTCCGATTTCGTCATATCGACGCCAGCGTCCTTCAGCAGATCGAGCGGCCATTTAGAGCAGCCGCCTTGGAGGAATGAGAGGTAGTCGTTGAGTTCCGATTTTCCGCCGCTGACGACGCGTTCGCTGAGGGCGATTGCGGCCGAGAGGCCGGTCGCATATTTGTAAACGTAGAAGGCGTGGTAGAAGTGGGGGATGCGGAGGCATTCGAGCTTGAGTTCGTCGTCGATGATGAAATCGGGGCCGAAATAATCGGCGAGGAGTTTGCCGTATTCTTCTTTTAGTTTTTCGACGGTGAGCGGCTCGCCGGCCTCGACTAGAGCGTGCGAGATCTTTTCGAACTCGGCAAACATCGTTTGGCGAATGATCGTGCCGCGGATGGAATCGATTTCGCGGTTGATGAGATAGGCGCGCGCCTTTTCGCCTTTGGCTTTGCTCATTAGGTGGCGACTCAGCAACTGTTCGTTGAACGTGCTCGCGACTTCGGCTACGAAGATTGTGTAGTTGTAGTACTGGTACGGCTGGTGCTTGGCCGAGTAGTACGTGTGCATCGAGTGGCCGGCTTCGTGGGCCAGCGTGAAGACGTGATCAAGCACATCAGGCTGGTAATTCATGAGGATGTACGGCCAGCCATGGTAGGAGCCGGAGCTGAAGGCGCCGCTGCGCTTGCCTTGATTCGGGTAGCGATCGCACCAGCGGCCGGCGAGGCCTTCGTGGAGGACGCGGCAGTAGTTGTCGCCCAAAGGTTCGAGGGCGGCGACGACGACGTCAACGGCTTGCTTCCAGGTGTGCTTGGTGTCGAGCTCGCTGAGGATGGGTACATAGGTGTCGTAGTGGTGGAGGTCGCGCAGCTTCATCTTCTTGCGGCGGACCTCGAAGTATTTGTAGATCGCGGGCTGCTTGCCACGGACGGCGGCGATGAGATTGTCGTAAACGGAAACCGGCACGTTGTCGTGGAATAGCGAGCCTTCGCGGGCGCTGGCATAGCCACGGGCTTTGCCGTAGTAGACGTCCTTCTGCACCGAGCTCGAGTATGCGGCGGCGAGTGAATTCTCGTGACCTTTAAATTGAGCGTAGTACTGATGGAACGCCTTTTTGCGGACGGCGCGATTTGGTGAACGAAGGAAGCTTGAGAATGATGAATGCGAGAGTTCGACAGACTCGCCTTTTTCGTTTTTGCACATGCCGAACTTGAGATCGGCATCGGTGAGTTGGCGAAAGACGCGATCGGCAGCGCCGGCCATCTCGCTTTGCATCGCGAGGAGCTTCTCTTCGCCGAAGGTGAGCGTGTGGGGCTTATAGCGGACGAGGCGTTCGAGCTGCAGCTTGTAATCTTTAAGCTGTTTCGAGTCGGCATATTCACGAAGCTTCTTGTCGGAGAGCGCCAAGATTTCGGGGCGGATGAAGCTAGCGGCTTCAGCGGCGAGCGTGGCGGCATGATCGTAGCGGCCGCTCATGCGTTGGTAGCGGCTGTCGGCCATGTCTTCGGTTGTCTTCAGATGGGCGTACGTGCCGAGACGTTCGGCCTCTTGGTCGAACTTGCAATCGAAGTCGAAGCATTTGGCGAGGGCATCGGGGCCGTTGTCGAGCGTCCCGCGAAACTTTTCGTACTGCGGGATTTTCTTTTCCCACGCGACAAAAGCCTTTTCCCAGTCGTCGTCGCTTTTGAAGAGGCTGGCTAAGTCCCAAGTGTCTTCGGACTTCACTTGGCTGCGTGCGGGAAGTTTTTTGGTTTTGGCCATGAGATGTCACTACTGGATTGTCGAACTCTGTAATGAGTGTAGCCCCCGGGCTCTGCCGGGGGTTAGGTTTGATATGTCGGTGCCTGAGTGCTTGCAAACAGTGAAAACGCCCGGCAAAGCCGGGGGCTATCGGCGTATTGAACTTGCGACGCTACCACCGCATGAGTGCGGTGCCCCAGGCGAGGCCGCCGCCGAAACCGCTCATCATGAGCAGGTCGTTGCGGCCGAAGCGGCCGGCGCGAAAAGATTCATCGAGGGCAATCGGTACGCTTCCGGCCGAAGTGTTGCCATAACGGTCGATATGCACTTCGCATTTCTCGCGCTCGATGCCAAGCGCTTCGGCAGCGGCATCGAGGATGCGGATGTTCGCCTGGTGGAATACCCAGAGCTTGACGTCGGCCTGCGAGTAGCCGGCGGCCGCAAGGACGGCTCGCGAGGAGTCATCAAGCAGCCGGACCGCCCACTTGAATACGGGCCGCCCGTCCATCGAGACGAACCAATTTGATTGCAGTGTCTGCCCGGCTTGAAACGGTGTACGTGATCCACCCTCGAAGCGGATGAGGAGCTTTTCGCCGGAGCCGTCGGCACCCAAGGTGTATGACAGCAGGCCCTGCTCGGCGGTGCCGCGCGTGATCAGCACGGCGCCGGCGCCGTCGCCGAATAGAGGAAAGGTTTTCTTGTCGTCGGGATTCATCACGCGGCTGTTTGTGTCGGCGCCGATCACGAGCGCATATTCGCTGCACCCGGTGGCCACGTATTGCATGCCAGTGATCATCGCGTACATGAAGCCGGCGCACGCCGCCGAGACGTCCATGGCGGGGCAATTCAGTTTGAGGCGGTCTTGCACGCCCGCGGCGGTGGCGGGGAGCAAGTAATCGGGCGAGAGCGTGCCGACGACGAGCAAATCAATCTTACTGCGATCAATTCCGGCGGCGGCGATGCAACGCTCGGCGGCCGTGACGGCCATATCGCCTGTCGACATTTCAGGCGGTGCGTGACGGCGTTCGCGAATTCCGGTGCGCTGAATGATCCAATCGGCGTCGCAGCCGAGCCGCGCTAAATCCTCGTTAGTGACAACATTTTCGGGCACGTAGCTGCCGGTGCCAATGATTTGGACGCCGGTAAGCCGCCGAAGAGGCGAGCGAGCAGGAGACAGTAATTCGGCGTCGCTCATGGTGGAATGCGGAATGACCGGGACGCAGCGAGAAGATAACTAGAACGATCCGGTCCGATACCTTGCGTGACTGCTCTGCGTTGGAAACTGGCTCAAACCAGAAGGTTACGGGTTTGCGGCATTTTGGGCAAGAGCGACGCGGAGGCCGTCAGGAGTAATCGGGCTGAGAAGTATTTAGCCTCCGGAAGAAGTCCGCAGATGATGCAGATTTTCGCAGATAAGAATTAGATTCGGCGGACGCTCCTCGCCGAGAGGAAACTTTCAGCCCATCTGCGGACGAAAATCTTAGATCAAATTAATCATCGGAGAGTTTTCCAGGTGGGCGAACTTCGCTGCCTTTGCGGCTGGTAAGTTTGTCGCCGAGCGCGGCGCGGGCTTTTTCGCCTTCGGCTTCGAAGCGGGCCACGATGTCGGGATGATCGGCGGAGACATCATGATGCTCGCCGACGTCGCTTTTGAGGTCGTAGAGCGCCTCTTTAGTTTTCAGTTGCTTGTACGGAACGGGATTGCCGTCGCGGCCGCCGGGTTTGCCGTCGAGGCTGCGATACTCGTGCGGGAAGACGAGCTTCCACTCGCGATCGCGGATGCCGCGTAGTTGGCCGTCGTAGTAGCACCAGAAAAACTCATGCGGGCTTTTCGCGCCGTCTTCGCCGCTCATGAGTGGCCAGATGTCTTTGCCGTCGATGATGTTTTTGGCTGGCGGATTGGCGCCGATGAGCTTGGCAATTGTCGGGAACATATCGATCGTGCAAGCGAACTCGTCGCACTTGGTATCGGCTGGGATTTTTCCCGGGTAACGCATGACGCACGGCTCGCGATAGCCGCCTTCCCACATGGTGCCCTTCCCTTCGCGCAGGGGACCGGCCGAGCCGGCGTGGTTTCCATAGTTCAGCCAGGGGCCGTTGTCGGAGGTGAAGAGGACGAGCGTGTTGCCGTCGATGCCGTTGCGTTGGAGGGCATCGAGGATTTGGCCGACGGACCAATCGAGTTCCATCACGACGTCGCCATACAGGCCGGCGCCGCTTTTGTCTTTGAATTTCTCGGAAACGGCGAGTGGGACGTGGACCATCGTGTGGGGCACGTACAAGAAGAACGGCTGGTCCTTGTGGCGGTCGATAAAGCTGACTGCGTGCTCGGTGTAGAGCGTCGTGAGCTGGGCAAGTTTTTCTGGCGTCACGGCAGGAACAATAGTCTCGTTATTTTCGATGAGTGGCAGCGGCGGGGCTTCGCGTTTGCGAGCGGCCGCGGCGGGCGGCATGTTCACCATTTCGGCCTGCAGCGGCGACATATCGTTGGAATACGGCAGGCCGAAGTATTCGTCGAAGCCGTGTTGCAGCGGCAGAAACTGTTTGTGATGGCCGAGGTGCCACTTGCCGTAGATCGCGGTGGCGTAGCCGCGCGATTTGCAAAGTTGGGCGAGCGTCACTTCCTTGTCACTAATACCGGTGTTGGCCTTAGGATTGAGCGCGCCGAGGATGCTGACGCGTTCGGGATAACAGCCGGTCATGAGACCGGCGCGTGAGGCGGAACAGACGGCAGTCGCCGAATGGAAATCGGTGAATATGCGACCTTCTTTGGCCATTTGGTCGAGGTGGGGCGTTTTGTAAGCGGTCGCGCCGAACGGGCCGATGTCCGCATAGCCCATGTCATCAATGAAGATGATGACGATGTTCGGTGGATGGCCGCTGACAGCTGACTTAGATCCGTCGGCCGAGCTGACGGTGGCATTTACTGCAATAAGCAAGGCCGCAAACGCGGCCGAGCGCGCGAGGTGATAAAGGAAAGAAGCTCGAAGTTTCATCGATTCGCCTGCGAGTGGTGGGGAGGAACATCACCACACTAATGCACGGCGAAGCGAATGTCACGCGGCTTTGGTGCGCGGCGATTTGTAGAGCCACGCCCCACCCTGTTTGCCGACCTGTCGGATCGCATTCATTTCGCGGAGACAGTACACCATTTGCTGGGCAATCCAGCGTTGGACGCCGAGGCCTTCCGCAAGGTGACCGGTATGGAATGGCTGCGGCAACGTGGCGGGGAGCAGGCGACGTAAATCTGCCGCGGTGCGGAAGCGATGGATTTCGTGGACGTGGAGCAAGTGCTGGTCTTCGACGCGGTGGTCATTGTCGTGTCGCCAGCGGCGGCGGCCGTGGCCCGGGTAGCGCCATTCTTCGATTTCGATCAGCGCGACTTCAAGCGTGAGCCGTTTGTGCGGGAAGACTCGCGTGAAGTGGACGAGTTCGTCGAACACATCATGAAGAGTTCGGCGCTTCGGGCTGCGGCGACGTGACAAGACTTCTCCACCTTCGCGGTGCCTCTTCACGAGATGCTTGGTCATGATCAGCGGTTTGACGACGAGCACATCGTGAGTTTTGACGAGGGCGGCGATTTTGTCTCGGATCGCGGTGAGTGAGGCGAGTTGGATTTCGACAAGTTCCTTGCCGCGGACGACGTCGATGCGATAACGGCCGAGGCGTTGCTCGACGAGCGCGCCTTCAGTGGCGTAGTGCTGTTTGAGTTGGCGGTGGAGGGAAGTTTCCATACTGTTTATTTGGCCCACGGCGACTCGCCGGGGGCTGAATGTTATGTGGCGATGCCGAAGTCTTGGATGGTGAAGAGAGTCGTCAGCTTGTAGCCGCGGGCTGCGAAGGCCTCGCGGCCACCTTCGAGGCGGTCGATGATGGCCAGGACACGCTGGACGTTGAGGCCGACTTCTTGGCAGCGTTCGATGGCGAGCAGGCTCGAGCCGCCGGTGGTGACGACGTCTTCGACAAT
>DATBAY010000277.1:0-9344 GCA_036271295.1 Lacipirellulaceae bacterium
TGGCGAAGTTAACGGCGTTCCGACCCCGGATGCTTCGGGTGAAGGCCAAGTTGGCGATGACGACGACGGCGTCCACATTGTCAGCAACGGCGGGATCCTGGTGAAGGAACCGATCAGGCGTCTTGGAGCATCACGACGCCAACGCAGGGCTATCGGGTTGTTTCGATCGGCGCTGGCGGCTCGGTCACGGGAATTATGTTCGGCCTGCAAAACTTGGCTGATAAGGACTGGGGCGACTTGCCCGATTCCTACCAGACGACTGCGGCAGCAGGTGGCCCGTCACACGTCGTTGTCCCCGGCTTCCAGCTGGGACCAAGCATCGATGGCGAAGTTAACGGCGTTCCGACCCCGGATGCTTCGGGTGAAGGCCAAGTTGGCGATGACGACGACGGCGTCCACATTGTCAGCAACGGCGGGATCCTGGTGAAGGGCGTCAATACGCTGAACGTCATGGTCGAAGGCATCGGCGGCCTGCTGACGGGCTGGATGGACTTCAACGGCGACGGCCACTTCGATGAAAGCGAACGCCTGGTGTGGTCGCTCAATGGCGTCAGCCTCGGCGGCGAGGCTGATATTAACCCGGGCACGTACAACTTGCAGATCACGGTTCCGCAGAATGCGGTCAATGGTCCGATTGCTGCCCGCTTCCGTTGGGGTGAGCAAGGCTTGTCGTTCAGCGGGCCGGCCGCGATTGGTGAAGTCGAAGACTATTTGTTCGGCCTCAACTACATCTACGGCGACTACAACCGAGATGGCAAGGTGGACCTGGCCGACTACAGCATTTGGCGTCACGAAAACGGCACGACGGTTGCGCCTTTCTCGGGTGCCGATGGCAACGGCGATGGCGTGGTCAACGGAGCCGATTACGACGTCTGGCGCGATCACTTTGGGCAAGTGTTGCCGCAGCCGGGAGCCGGTGCGCTACTTGCCGAAGGATTGGGTACGGGCAGCGTTTTGGATAGCGGCGGTAGCGGGCTCGGCTCGAGTGCGTTGGTCGTCGGGCCGGGCTTGCCAAGTTTGAGCACGAGCGCTTTAGGCATAGGTGCGTTTAGCACGAGCGTTTCGACGCCGGTTTACAGCACTCCGCTGCAGATGGCGACTGCCGCTTCGGACTCGTCGAGCTCCAGCCTGTTGCTGATGGATTTGGCGATCGGCGATATCGATTCGTCGTCGTACCATTCGAGTGCGAACGATGATTCGCTGTACTCAGACACGCAGTCTGAAGATTCGCATCCCAACGATTTGGCATTGGCCTCGGTGTTGGCTGACGGATCCGATACGTGGAATGCGTTTTAAACGCTCGTCGCATTACGATGATTTTAGAGGGATGGCGCGAGGATTCGCGCCATCCCTTTTTTGTTAAAAAGGTGGCGACAGTAACGATTAGCTCGCGGGATGCGGTGCGTCTGTTTCAATGACGCGCATGGTACGCCAGCGGCCTTGCAAGAAGCGTGACAGGTAGATGATGGCGGCAAGAAGGCACCAGCAAACAACCAGAGCCCAGCAGCCGAAAATGTCGAGCTTCCAGACCTGCACACAAAGCCAACTAAAACCGCCCAGCAGCGACGCCAGAATCATGCTCACGCGGAACAAAAATCGCGTATCGCCGGCGCCCTTAAGCGCGCCGACAAAAATCATCTGCGTGGCATCGAACAAGTTATAGGCAGAAACGAATTGCAACAGCCGTGTGGCCATTTGGCGGACCGCCAGCTGCTGTGGACTTTGAGCGACGCTTTTGGAGAAAAACCCGCCCAGAAAGATGCCCGGGAGGAAGCAGAAGCAAATCGAGATGGCCAGCATATACATCCAGGCGATTTGCAACGCGGTGAAGGTCGCGCGTGCCGCAAAATCATCGCGATCCTCCCCAAGTCGTTCGCCAACGACGACGCTGAGGCCCAAGTGCAATCCATAAATGGGCATGTACGCCAACGTGCTGATGCTGAACGTCATGCTCGTGGCTTCCGCTTGGATACCGCCGAGGCGGTCGATGAGCAGGATGAAAACGGTGAAGCCAGTCACGTCGAGCAGCATTTGAAACCCGCTTGGGCCGCCGAATCGGAGGATGCGGCGTAACAATTCGCCATCCCACCGCATGCCGGCGAGCGTGCCATAACGGTCGCGATATTTCGCTTGCAACGGCAACAGCAAGTACACAATCGCTTTGACCCAAGTGCTGACAACCGTAGCGCAGGCGGCGCCGGCCAGGCCCCATTCCGGAAACCCGGCGTGACCAAAGATCCAGCAATAATCCAGCACGAAATTAAGGAGTGCGGCGGCCGAATCGACGATCATTACGACCCAAGTTTGACCTCGGCCACTGTAGAAGGCGCCGCCGGCCTGGGCCAGCAGCATCGCCGGCCCACAAAGGCAAAGAAGCTGAAAGAACGTGACCTCGTACCGATATGTTTCGCCCGTATGGCCGGCTGCGGCAAACAACGGCGGCGCCAGCGGAATCGCCGCTAGCACCAAAAGGCCGAATCCGAGCGCGATCCAAACCGACTGCCAGATAACAATTCCAACTCGTCTCGGTTGGTCGGCTCCGTCGTATTGAGCGACGAACGTGTTGGTATAAGCGCAAACGCCCAGCGGAAAGCAGAGGAGTGCGAACCACGCCACCGAGGAAGAGAAGGCGGCCGCCATCGCGGTGCCCGACTTCCAATTGAGCATCACCCGGTCCATGAACGTCATCAGCGTCCAAGACAGGCTGGAAACGACGAGCGGGGCAGCAACGCGCAGTACCTCGCGCCCGCCCCCCGGTCGGGTCCACCAAGAGTTGCGCGAGCCGATATCGGGTTCCTCAAGCGTCACGCGCAGTCCCTATTCCGTTAAGCGTGCGGCGACGATCAGGCCGCGTGACCCGTGCAGGGCAAGACGAAAGGATCAGTTTGCAATGCGTCGCTTGCGTGCCCAATCGTATCAAGACAGCATGCAGCGGGCGAGGGTTCGGGCTCGGCTGCTTGAAATAGGATCGTCCGATGGCGACCGAGCTCGTCGGCTTCCGCTTACTTGTCGATCAGCACGTCGGTCGATTTAACGATGGCGGTCACCGAGTCACCGACTTTCAGTGCAAGCCGCTCCGCCGAAGCACGGGTGATTGCCGATACAATCTCGAGGCCGCCGATATCGATCACGATATCGACCATCACGGTGCCAAGCTTAATCTCTTTGATAGAGCCTGGAAATTGATTACGAGCGGAGAGCAAAATACTACCTGCATTATTTGAGCCGAATGTTATCGGCGTGATAAAAACGACAGCGGTTGGGGAGGGATTCGAACCCCCGGTACCTTTTGGGTACGCCGGTTTTCAAGACCGGTGCCTTAAACCACTCGGCCACCCAACCTCGCGTGCTTCGCAGCCTACGGCGGCAAGTTTTGCGAATGTCATCATAAAGTGCCTGAATCTCTTGCACCAGTTCGCAATAATTCATGCGACGACAGACTCCTGCATGCTTCGCGTTGACGATGGCTGCGGCCGCTGATACAAAGGAGCGTTCGCAAACTGTGCTGTGGCATAGTGTTTAAGCTATTTCGAACCTTCGATTTTTTCAATTTGTTCCCATGAGCATCAGCAACCGCGCCAAAGAGATTAAACGCCGCCGCAAGCGCGGCGAGAAATTAACCAAGCTGAAGAAGCGGCTGGGTAAAGCGACGAAGAGCGAGCAGGTCGAGATGGCTCGCAAGATTCGCGATATGACGCCGGGCGCCGAAGTCGTCATCTCGAATTGGGGTTTGGCGCCGGTTGACCGCTAAACTTGAATGAGCAAGCGCAGAGATCCAATCGGCTCGGTTGAGCACGGTTAGATATCGGGACTTGGACGTTCGTCTTCGATCGTTAGACGACATCCGCGGAAACGATCTTATCGCCGCGATCTTTCCTGCCGCCTTTGCGCGGTGCACCGTTGCCGCCGCCGACGGAAGAGAACGTAAACTCCTGTCCGTCGTAATCGATGCGAATGGTGCTTTCCTCAGGAAACTCGCCTTTGAGGAGTTCCGACGCCAGTGGATTTTGCAGTTCGTTCTGAATGACTCGCCGGAGCGGCCGAGCGCCGAACGCCGGATCGTAGCCTCGATGAGCCAGCTCGTCGCGCGCTTTGTCGGTGACTTCGAGACCGTAATCGCGTTGCTCTAACAACTTCGCCAGATGTACGACTTGTAAGTCGACGATCTTGCGAATTTGCGAGCGATCGAGCGGCCGGAAGACGATGATCTCATCAATGCGATTGAGAAATTCAGGTAGGAACCGCGTCGAGAGCGATTCCATGACGCCAGCGCGCATCTCTTCGTAAGACCCGCCGGCCTCGAACGATTCCTGAATCATTTGGCTGCCAACGTTCGATGTCATCACGATGATCGTGTTGGTGAAGTCGACGGTGTGGCCGTGGTTGTCGGTCAGGCGGCCGTCGTCGAGCACTTGGAGCAGGACGTTGAACACATCGCGGTGTGCTTTTTCGATTTCGTCGAGCAGCACGACGGAGTAGGGGCGGCGGCGAACGGCTTCGGTAAGTTTGCCGCCTTCCTCATAGCCAACGTATCCCGGAGGTGCGCCGATCAGCCGGCTGACGGTGTGCTTCTCCATGAATTCGCTCATATCGATGCGGACCATGGCGTTCTGATCGTCGAACAGAACCTCGGCGAGTGCTTTGCAAAGCTCCGTTTTACCGACGCCGGTCGGGCCACAGAAAATGAACGAGCCGATCGGGCGATTTGGGTCCTGCAGGCCGCTGCGGCTGCGGCGCACCGCGTTCGCGACCGCTGTGACTGCCTCATCCTGGCCGATGACGCGTTGGTGCAGGCGTTCTTCGAGCACGAGAAGTTTGGCTCGCTCCTTTTCCAGCATGCGGGAGACCGGAACGCCGGTCCAGGCACTCACGACTTCCGCGATTTCATCTGGGCCGACTTCCTGGCGGAGCAGGCGGTGAGTCGTCGCCAGGCCGGCGCCGTTGGACCGGTCGGCAGCTGTTTGTTTGGCAGCGGCTTCTTCCAAGTGCATGGCGAGCTTTTTCCGCTCTTGGTCAAGTTCGTAGAGCTTTTGGAAAGCCGTTTCGTCGACGTGACCGGAGGCCTGCTGCTCTTTGATTTTCGCCAGCTGCTGATCGTAACGGACGCGGGCTTCGTCCATGCGGCGCTGCACGCCAGCGACGTCGCCGACACCCATCTTTTCGGCTTCCCACTGTTCGCGCAGGCTGGCGAGTTTTTTGCGTAGCTCTTCCATTTCGTCTTTAATTTCGGCGAGGCGGTCTTTCGCGTGCTCTTCGGTTTCTTCTTCGAGCTGGCGTGCCGCGAGTTCCAACTGCATGAGGCGCCGCTGCACTTCGTCGATTTCTGTCGGCACGCTTTGAAGTTCCATCGCAAGCCGGCTGGTGGCTTCGTCCATGAGGTCGATGGCCTTATCCGGCAGAAAGCGATCGCTGATGTAGCGATTCGCGAGCTCGGCCGCGGCAACGAGCGCGGAGTCTTTGATCCGTACGCCCTTGTGATGAGCTTCGTAACGCGGCTTGAGACCGCGGAGGATTGCGATCGTATCTTCGACGGTGGGTTCGCCGACGAACACGGGCTGGAACCGGCGTTCAAGCGCGGGATCTTTTTCGATGTATTTGCGGAACTCATTGAGAGTCGTAGCGCCAATGCAGCGGAGCTCTCCGCGAGCGAGGGCTGGCTTGAGCAAGTTGGCGGCATCGTTGCCGCCTTCGGCAGCGCCGGCGCCGACAACTGTGTGAAGCTCATCGATGAACAGAATGACGTTGCCAGCATCGGTGACTTCCTTGATGAGCGCTTTGAGCCGCTCTTCAAATTCGCCGCGGAACTTCGTGCCGGCGATTAGTGCCCCCATATCGAGCGCGACGACGCGGCGGTTTTTTAAGCTTTCGGGCACGTCGCCCTGAAAAATGCGGAGCGCGAGCCCTTCGACGATGGCCGTTTTGCCGACGCCTGGCTCGCCGATGAGCACCGGATTGTTCTTGGTGCGCCGCGAAAGCACTTGGATAACGCGGCGGATTTCCTGATCGCGGCCGATCACCGGATCAAGCTTGCCTTGGCGGGCTCGCTCGACAAGATCGATGCCGTACTTTTCGAGGGCTTGGAACTTCCCTTCAGGCGATTGATCGGTGACGCGCTGTGACCCGCGCACGGATTGCAACGCGCCAAGAATTTTGTTTTTGTCGATCGCATTGAGCTGAAGCACATCCTGAGCTTTCGACTTGGTGCCGGTCAGCGCCAACAGCAAATGCTCGCTTGACACGAAATCGTCCTTCATGCTGTCCGCTTCGGACTGGGCGGCGTCGAGCACTTTCGAAAGTTGGTTGCCCATACTGGGCGGCGATCCACCACTGGAACGCGGCAGATGCTTCAGTTCGGCGTCGATGATTGTCTCTAATTGGCGAACGTTCGCGCCGATCTTTTCGAGCACCGGGCGTACGATCCCGCCATCCTCCTTAAGAAGCGCAGCTAACAGATGCACGGGTTCGATCTGCGGATTTCCAGCCGCTGCCGCGAGCTCTTGCGCGTGGGCCACCGCCTCTTGGGCTTTGATCGTCAGCTTTTCGAATCGAAATGCCATAGTTCCACTCATCCAGTCTCGAATAGCTATCTCTAAAAACAAACAACCGCCAGCCTTTTTGGGCTGACGGTTGAAGGCTGCACCGTGGGTGGAAGGAAATTACTTCTTTACCTCGAACTCCGCGTCGATTGCGTCGTCATCGGCCGCTGGGCCAGATGTCGCGCCCGCGGCAGCTCCATCTCCAGGAGCCGCCTGAGCACCGGCACCACCGGCCGCCGACTTGTAGAGCGCTTCGCTCATGGCGTGCGACGCAGCTTCGAGCTCGCCGATCGCAGCTTTGATGCGGTCAGGGTCTTCACCCTTCGCGGCATCGCGAACTTTCGCAATCGCGCCTTCGAGCGCCTGCTTATCGGTGTCCTTAAGCTTGTCGCCTTGCTGCTTGATGAGCTTCTCGATTTGGTAGGCACGCGACTCGGCGTCGTTGCGGGCTTCGACGAGCGCACGCTTCTTTTTGTCCTCGGCAGCGTGCGAATCGGCGTCCTTCCGCATCTTGTCAATTTCGGTTTCCGACAAGCCGCTCGACTGCTCGACTTTCACAGTCTGCTCGACGCCGGTGCCGAGATCCTTCGCGGAAACGCTGAGGATGCCATTCGCGTCGATGTCGAATTTCACTTCGATTTGCGGCACGCCACGCGGCGCGGGCGGAATGCCCTCCAGGTTGAATTGCGCGAGGAGCCGGTTGTCCGCGGCCATTTCGCGATCGCCTTGGAACACGCGGACTGTGACCGCGGTCTGGTTGTCGTCGGCCGTGCTGAAGACTTGCTTCCGCTCGGCTGGGATGGTGGTGTTGCGCTCGACGAGCTTCGTCATCACGCCGCCCAAGGTTTCGATGCCGAGAGAGAGCGGCGTCACATCGAGGAGCAGGATGTCCTGCACTTCGCCACTGAGCACGCCACCCTGAATGGCTGCGCCGACGGCGACGACTTCATCTGGGTTGACGCCCTTATGGGGCTCCTTGCCGTTGAAAAGTTCCTTAACAACCTGCTGCACCTTCGGGATACGGGTCGAACCGCCCACCAGCACGACCTCGTTGATCTTGCTCGGATCGAGCTTCGCATCTTTGAGTGCCTGCTGTACGGGACCTTTCACGCGATCGATCAAGTGATCGACGAGCTTTTCGAACTCGGCCCGGGTGATAGACATCTGCAAGTGCTTTGGGCCACTGGCGTCTGCCGTGATGAACGGCAGGTTGATATCCGTCGTTTGAGCGGAGCTGAGCTCCTTCTTGGCCTTTTCGCAGGCTTCCTGCAAGCGCTGGAGCGCCATCTGATCTTTGCGGAGATCGATGCCCTGCTCGCGTTGGAACTGTTGAGCGACGTGATTGATCAGGACTTCATCGAAGTCATCACCGCCAAGGTGGGTGTCGCCGTTCGTTGAGATGACGCGGAACACGCCATCAGCCACTTCGAGGACGGAGACGTCGAATGTACCGCCGCCGAGGTCGAACACGCAGATTGTTTCTTCGCCCTTCTTTTCGAGGCCATAAGCCAGCGACGCAGCGGTGGGCTCGTTGATGATGCGGGCGACTTCCAGGCCAGCGATCTGGCCCGCGTCTTTGGTCGCCTGACGTTGAGCGTCGTTGAAGTAAGCCGGTACGGTAATGACGGCCTTATTCACCTTGTGGCCCAAATAAGCTTCGGCAGCTTCTTTGAGCTTGCGGAGAATCATCGCTGAGACTTCGCTCGGCGTATATTCTTTGTCGCCGGCCTTCACGTGCACATAATCTTCGGCGCCGCCAACGACCTGGTAGGGCACCATCTTTTCTTCGGAAGCAACTTCGCTGTGCCGCCGACCCATGAACCGCTTGATCGAGTAAACGGTCTTAGTCGGGTTGGTAACCGCCTGCCGACGAGCGGGCTCGCCGACGAGTACGTCGCCCTTATCCGTGAACGCAACTACGCTCGGCGTGAGGCGGTTGCCTTCAGCGTTCGGAATAACTTTCGCCTCTTTACCTTCCATAACGGCGACGACCGAGTTGGTTGTACCCAAGTCGATGCCGATGATTTTTTCACCTGCGGCCATGGTTCGTGCTCCTTACTAATCCCCGCGCAATGCGGATTAACTGTTTATCTGTTAAAGTCTGATTTTGCTTGATTGTGGCCCCAATCGGCACGCTCGCGGAAGCAGGCGAATTTCGCGCAGCCTCACACACTGGCAGACCGGGAGCCCGAGCCGGGCAATTAAGCAAAGAGCGTGCCCGGTTTTCGAGGCGGACGTCAGTTTTTGGCGGCGTGGCGTAAGCTATTGTAAAATAGGCGTTTACAATGAGCAGCGTTTTCGGGGTGTAGCTAGGCTCACTTGAAAAGAAGCGACGGTTACTGCCAAATTGACCTAAGCGTTGTCGCAGCTGCCATCAGCCTTGCTGAGGCGGCTGTCATAACGGCAGCATATACGCGGCAAGTATTTGTCGGGGAACGGGTTGTTGAAGCGGTCGAGGCCGAGGAAAAGGGTCGTGGCAAAGCGCAAGCATAAATCGTCGAAGAGCCGTCACGGCAGGCTGCCGGAGCTCGGCGAGGTTACGTTGCCAAAGACCGAAAGCGGCGCGAACGGCGGACTTTCGCCGGCAGATTTGCGGCAGGCGCTAGATGCAGTCGATCGCGAGATTCTTGCCGCCATCAATCGCCGCGGCGAGCTCGCTGAGAAAATCGGTCACGCCAAGCGGGCAGACAAATCGCAGGTTTACGATCCGGCGCGCGAAGCGGAAGTTTTGAACCGAGCCGTCGGCAGCAATCCGGGACCGCTCGGCGCAGAGACAGTCCGGTCCGTGTTCCGTGAATTAATTAGCGG
>DATBAY010000278.1:0-1638 GCA_036271295.1 Lacipirellulaceae bacterium
CTGCCACCTTCCACTCCCCGCGCATTTCAAGATCGGTGACACACGATTTGAAATCGTCGAGGGTGGCCCATTGCCAGGAATTGCCGAGCGGCCACTCCAAAAACTACATGCAGATGACGGCGAACCGCGCGAACGCCGTTCGAACGGCTCAGGTCCGTCCACCGCGACCTTGTCGCGCTGGTTTGCAGCGCTTGGCAAATTGAACTACTGGGCGACGAGTCTGCAAGAACTCTATGTACAAGCGGCCGGTTGCGCGGTGGAAGCGATCGGTCTCGATGGAGCCATCGTCTGCCGCCTGCGAGATAGCCAGTGGGAAATCGCCGCCAGCCATTTGCCCCAGCCTGAACTCGGAATCCATGTTGATCCGGCCGTATTGCATGAAGTGCTAACGTCGCAAGCCACGCTCTTTCACAGCGCCTCGACAACGAGGGATCATAACAGTTCCAAAGGTGAGCGGTCGCGTGAGTTGCCGCACGAAAGTGCAGCTCCGCCGGCTGTGGTGGCCAGCCCGCTTCGGAACGCCGCTGGTGTAATTGTCGGCGCCATCTACGGTTACCGCTCGATCCGCTCCGGCAACGCGCGCCGAGGCATCCGCTACTTGGAAGCGCACTGGATTGAATTGCTGGCCGGCGCCGTGAGCGACGCCATGCTCCGCTTGGAGCGTGACTCGCAAGTCGATCGGCGGCGCGCGCTGCTCGAACGAACGGCCGCAGGCTCCGGCACGGACAGCCACCGCAGCTTGGCCGCCGAAACGCGCGAAGTGACGCTGCTGTTTGCAGATCTCCGCGATTTTACTCGCCGCGCTGAAACATTGGACATGGACGTTGTCTACGAACTGCTTGGCAGTGTGATGGATGTGCTTACGGCAGCGGTGATGGATCACGACGGCTTGGTCCTCGACTACTACGGCGACGGCCTGGCCGCCATGTGGAACGCCCCGGCCGATCAGGCCGACCACGCCGAACTCGCCTGCCGTGCGGCACTGCGGATGCTCGAATCGCTGCCCGACGTGACCCGTGATTGGGGATCGCTCATTGATGGTCCGCTCCAACTAGGCGTCGGGCTTCACACGGGTCAGGCTCGTGTCGGAAACGCCGGCAGCCGCCACCGAACAAAGTACGGGCCGCGTGGTGCGAATGTAAATCTCACCAGCCGCGTCGAAGCGGCCACGAAGAGCATCGGCATCCCGCTGTTAGCGACGAGTGCCGTCGCGGCACAACTCGCGAACAGCATCGTGACGCATCGCGTTTGTACCGCTCGCCTGCCAGGCGTCGAAACGCCCGTCGAACTGTTTAGCGTTCAAACGACTGCCAACGCACGTAAAACTGCCCGAGAGTGGCAAGTCTACTGCCACGCGCTTCACAGTTTCGAATCTGATGACTTGCAGTCGGCCGCGGACGCCGTCGCGATGCTCGATCCGGCGAACCCCGACATCCCGACAAGCTTTCTGTCCCGACAAATTCAGCGTGAGATTGGCCGTCAGCAGAACCGCCGTAGCACCGATCGCGCACCAAAGCAATTCGACGGCGTCATCACGCTCACCGCCAAGTAGCGATCAGCGCTCTTGGGCCATCTTCAAGAAAAGCTCGTAGCGAGCTTTCATTTCAACCAGGCTGTCGCCGCCGAATTTATCGACCA
>DATBAY010000279.1:0-6566 GCA_036271295.1 Lacipirellulaceae bacterium
CGCAGCAATATCAGCAGCGTGCGGCGGCGCTCGATCACGACAATCAAGAGCTGCAATCGATGCTCGCTCAAACGAAACAGCAATCGCAAATCCTGGAAGAGCAAGTGCGTGCGACCCAATCGCAACTCAAAGACACGACCGATCGTCTCGTCGCGATGCAGACGGATAACGATCAATTGCGCGGCCGGACGACGGCGATGGCGGCCAGCATTCAGACGCGCAGCCAGGCCGAGATTCATGCGAACAACACATTGCTCCGCAGTCTTACGATCACGAACATGCCGGGCGTCAATGTGCGGCAGGATGGGGACGTGGTGCGGATCGAGTTGCCGGATGATCAACTTTTTAACTTTGGAACGGCCCAGCTTAAGCCCGGCGCCGACGCGTTGCTGAAGACGATTGCGGCCGACCTGACGCAGAATTACCCGCAGCAGTTAATTGGCGTCGAGGGGCACACGGATGGGAGCCCGCCGGCGTCGCCGCAATATCCGACCGATGAGCACTTAGCGGTGGCGCAGGCGATGGCGGTCTATGATAGTCTGACGCGTATGGGCGGGATGCCCGCGCGGCAGCTCTTTGTCGTCGGGCACGGCGGCAGCCACCCGGTGGTTTCCAACGGAACCGAAGCGGGCCGAGCCCGGAACAGGCGTGTGGAAATCGTTATCTACCCGGAAACGATGCGGCGCTAGGTTGGCTGACGCGTCGGTGTCTATTGGGTAAAATCGAGGGGCGCGAACTTTCGCGTTAGCAGCTTCGTCTTGAGTTGCGCATGGACCGGAGGGCGTGGCCCTCCGGCTATTGATTTTTTTGGCGCCGATGTTGGGCTGATTGGGATTTCCCCATGATTGCGATTGTTGATTACGAAATGGGGAATTTGCGGAGCGTGCAGAAGGCGTTTGAGCGCGTCGGGCAGGCGGCGACGATTACGAGCGATCCGGCGGTGTTGGCAAGTGCATCGCGAATCGTATTGCCGGGCGTCGGTGCGTTTCGCGATGCAATTGCGGCGTTACGCGAGCGGAAGCTCGTTGAGCCAATTCGGGCTGCGATCGAGAGTGGCAAGCCGTTTCTCGGCATTTGCCTGGGGCTGCAGATGCTGTTCGATAAAAGCTACGAAGACGGCGAGTATGAAGGGCTGGGCGTCATTCCCGGCGAGGTCGTGCGGTTCAAAGTGCCAGCTGAATATAAAGTGCCTCATATGGGTTGGAACCAGATCCGGTTTCAACGGCGGCCGCCGATTTTTGAAGGGGTTGAAGAAGGGGCACACTTTTACTTCGTGCATTCGTATTACGTCGTACCTCGCGACTCGAGCGTGATCGCCACCGAAACGGAGTATGCGCGGCCGTTTTGTTCGAGTATTTGGCGCGATCAGCTTTTCGCCGTGCAGTTTCATCCGGAGAAGAGTCAGGCGGCGGGCCTGAGGGTGCTTAAAAACTTCGCGGAACTTGGTTGAACGCGTGGCGTCAAAATATCGCGAAGGTTCGTGGCAGTCGCCGCTTGCGCTGCGACGTCAATCGCACGGGGACTTGAAATTGCTCCGCGCGTATGGCATATTTTGGGTTCTGCGCCGTGCCAATTTGGCCGGCTTTCGCGGCAGCTTTTCTGGAACGAATTCCCATGCAAGTGTGGCCGGCGATTGATTTGCGGGGTGGCAAGTGCGTCCGGCTGCGGCAGGGCGACTATCAGCAGGAGACTGTGTTCGGGCAGGAACCGGCAGCGGTTGCCCGGCAATTTCTTGAGCAGGGTGCTCGGCATCTTCATATCGTCGACTTGGAAGGAGCGCGCGAAGGGCTGCCGGTAAATCTCCCTAGCGTCCAGGAGATATTGGCTGTTGTCGGCGACGAGATGGAATGCGAGCTGGGCGGCGGAATTCGCGACGAGCAATCGGTCGAGGAGATTTTCAACTTCGGCCTGAAGCGGCTCGTCATTGGCACCTCCGCTCTAACCGATCCCGAGTGGTTTCGTACGGCCTGCCAGAAATATCCAAAGAAGCTCGTGCTCGGCATCGACGCACGTGACGGGCACGCGGCCACAGATGGTTGGTTGAATACGAGCAAAGTAACGGCCATCGAATTGGCGAAGCAATTCGCCGGCGAGCCCTTGGCGGCGATTATCTACACGGACATTGCGACCGACGGCATGATGCGCGGCCCGAATATTTCTGCGATGGCCGAAATGCAAGCCGCGGTGAGCGTGCCGATCGTGGCCTCGGGCGGAGTAACGACGCTCGAGGACGTGGCGCGACTTGCGGCCGCCGGGTTAGCTGGCTGTGTAATCGGCCGGGCATTGTATGAAGGCACGCTGTCGCTGGAGGACGCGATCCGCGTCGCCGCGGGCGAAGTTGTTAGCAAAGCACATTAACGAAATGTTTCGAGCCGCCAAGGTTGCTCACGACGTGCTGCCATCCGCCTCAGCGGACATCGCAGCCGGGGTGAACAGCGTTGGCGGATTATGTTTTCGGGCGCTATTAACAGCAACACAGCGTTTGTGGGAGCGGACATGGCCAGAAACGTCGAAGATTTTCGCAACATCGCGGTGTGCGGGCACGGGTCATCTGGCAAAACAACGCTGGTGGATCATCTGTTGGTAAAGACGGGCGCTGTGAGCGGCCAACCCAGTGTGGATAACGGCACCAGCATTTGCGATTTCGACGAGGAAGAAAAACACCACAAGCATTCAATCGAAGCCTCCGTCGTGCATTTCGATCACGCGGGCAAGCGATTCAATTTGATTGATACGCCGGGGTATCCGGATCTCATTGGTCAGACGATCGGGGCGCTGAGCGCAGTGGAAACGGCGCTGATCATGATCGATGCTCATGCCGGAATCAAGGTGAATACACGGCGAGTGTGGCAGGAAGCAGGCGAAGTGGGGTTGGGCCGGATTTTGTGCATCACGAAACTCGATACGGAGAACATTAATTTTCCTGCGCTGATAGATTCCATTCGCGATGTATTTGGCCATCAGTGCGCGCTGTTCAATGTGCCGGTCGGGCATGGGCACGATTTGAAGGGAGTGATCAGCACGCTCGACGTACCGAAAGACACAACCGGGGCGCTCATCGATCCGAAGTCGCTCAACGAGCAGGCGATTGAGACGATCGTCGAAACCGAGGAGGCGGTGATGGAGAAATACCTCGAAGGGGAAATGCCCTCGAAGGCCGACGTGGAGCGGCTATGCGGCGAGGCAGTAAAGCAGGGCACGCTCACGCCGATCGTGTGCGTGGCAACGAAGACAGGCATCGGAATTGAGGAGCTTCTGGCGGCTTTGAATCAAGCGGCGTTGCCGCCGACGGCGATGCCCCGCAAAGCGCGCAAAGACGGCGACGAAGTCACGTTGAAATGCGACCCCGAGGCGCCGCTGGCCTCCCAGGTTTTCAAGACGCGGATCGACCCGTTCGTGCAGCGATTAAGTTTTATTCGCATTTTTTCCGGGACGCTGAAAAAGGACAGCACGGTGCATTCCTCCGGAGCAAGAAAAGGCGTCAAGATCGGCCCGCTACTTTCCGTGCAAGGCGGGAAGACGGAGGCGATCGAGCAGGCGATTGCGGGTGACATCGTCGCCGTCGCGAAGACCGAAGACTTGCATACGGGCACGTCGCTGGGCGAAGCGGATCTGCCGCCGATCAACTTCCCAACGCCGATGGTTGGGCTGGCCGTGGCGCCGAAGACGCGCGGCGATGAAACCAAGCTTTCGGGCGCGTTGCACAAGCTTACGGAAGAAGATCGCACGGTGCACTTGGATCACGATCCAGAGACCAAGGAAATGGTGCTCACCGGGATGAGCGAATTGCACTTGCAATTGTTGCGGGAACGGCTCAAGCGGCGCGATAAAGTTGAAGTCGAGTCGCACGAGCCGAAGATTCCATACCGCGAGACGATTCAAACGAACGGCGACGGTAGTTATCGGCACAAGAAGCAATCCGGCGGATCCGGCCAGTTCGGCGAAGTTCACATTCGTCTCTTTCCGTTCCCCGAGGGTACTAAGCCGGAAGAATTCGCGACCAAGGAGCGGTTTCCACATTTGAAGAATATGCACCATCATGCCAAGAACAATTTTTTGTTCGTCGATACGGTGGTGGGCGGTACGATTCCAGGAAACTTCATTCCGGCGATCGAGAAAGGGTTTTTAGAGAAAATCAGCTCCGGTGTCGTGGCCGGATATCCGGTGCAGAACATTTGTGCTGAAGTGCATTTCGGCAAGGATCATCCAGTCGATTCGAACGAGACGGCGTTTCGGATCGCGGCGCGGCAGGCGTTCTCGAATGTGTTTCGCGAGGCGCGGCCGAGCCTGCTCGAGCCAATCGTGAAGCTGGCGATCACGGCGCCGGTGGACAAAGTGGGCGACATTTCGAGCGATCTTTCGGGCCGGCGCGGGCAGATGGTCGGAATGGATTCAGCCGGCGGCGGGATGACGACCGTCGAAGCCACCTGTCCCCTATCCGAAGTTATGACATACGCGCGGACGCTTTCTTCCATGACCGGCGGGCAGGGGAGTTACACGATGGAGTTCTCGCGGTACGATGTGGTGCCGCCGAACGTGCAGCAGCAAATCATCGCGAAGGCGAAGGTCAAGGTGGATGAAGAGTAGCGGGCAGCGGGTCACTCGAGTTCGTCGGTTCACTGAGCGTTGACCCATGTCGCAGCCTGCTGATCAGCTTGACGCTATTCTCTCGAAGCTCGACCAATCGGCGGCGACGGGCATTCGCGCGAGTCTCGGCGGCGTGCTCGTAAGCGTGCTGCTTGGCGCGGTCAAAATTGTGTCCGGCGTTCTGGGGCATTCTTACGCTCTTATCGCGGACGGCGTCGAATCGATGCTGGACGTCGTCAGTGGGCTGGTCGTTGCAGGTAGTCTCAAGATTGCCGTTCAACCACCGGATGAACGATATCCATTCGGCTACGGCAAGATTGAGCCCGTCGGGGCGCTCGTGATTTCCGCGTCGCTGCTCGCGACAGCGGTTGGAATCGCGATTCAAAGTGTGCGCGAGATTTCGGTGCCGCATCATGCGCCCGCGGCGTTTACGTTGATTGTGCTGATAGTCGTCATTGTGGTTAAAGAGCTGCTCTATCGATATTTGATGCGGACGAGCAAAACGATCGACAGCAACTCGATGCGGACCGATGCCTGGCATCATCGCAGCGATTCGTTGACTTCGCTCGCCGCGTTGATTGGGATCTCCATCGCCTTGCTGGCTGGCAAAGGCTACGAGAGCGCAGACGATTGGGCAGCGCTCTTTGCCGCGGCGGTTATTGCATTTAACGGCGGCCTGTTGCTGCGAAGCGCGTGGCGCGAAATTCTGGATATCGCGCCGCCAACAACGGTTGTCGACGACATTCGCCGCATTGCTGCGGGCGTGGACGGCGTCTCAGGCATCGATTTATGCCGCGTTCGCAAGAGCGGCCTCGGGCTGTGGGTCGATATTCACGTCGAAGTGCCTGCCGAGATGACCGTACGCGACGGGCATACGATCGCCCATCGCGTGAAGGACGCGCTCATGGCGTCCAACCACAATGTCATGGATGCGCTCGTGCATATCGAACCGTCGCAGGCAACGACAATGTAGATTGGCGGCGGGTCGGCGCGACCCCGAATATCGGGTTCACTCAACGTAGTTGGGCCGCGCCAGACCCTTGCACCGCCAAGATTTGGATCGTTTTTCAAACTCCCGTGCTGGGGTGGCTGGGGCAACGCCCCCGAGGATTGCGAAGAACTAGTGCGGTCTTCCTCTAACCAGGGTGGATGGCGAACTGAGCGAGACGCTAGTGACGCTCGATGCCGTTCCGCTGAAAAGCACAGACGAATTGGTCAGATAAAGGGCACCACTGTCGCTGATGCCGATTACAGTGGAAGTGCTTCCGCCTGCTTGTTGACGCACGCGGAGATTGTCGCCCTTGAGAATGGCTGGCGACTCGACCGTCGTGCCGTTTATCAAGTGGAAGCTGTTGTTCTCAATAGCCGCCAGCAGAACGTCGTCGACAGTGACGACGTGGGCAGCTCCGCTAATGACGCACGTGTCCCATTCCGTCTCGAAGGCAACGTTCTCGAACTTGATGGAGCAGGGCACCGAAGAGCTGATGTAGATGCCATCGGTGTGGCTCTTAACCCGGACGTTCTTGACCACCGTGTTCGTGAAGCTGTTGGTGCCAGTCGCCCCAAATGCGAGATCGTAGGTGACACCCGGTGTGGAGTTGGTCGTTTGGAAGGTGAAATCGTGGTATTCAGCGTTGCTGCCTGGCTTGAAAATCTGGTTCGACGCACTCAGGTAGGTCGTCGTGATCGTCGTGACATCGACTCCGCACCCCCACATACTGACGCCGTCCGGGACCGTGATTTGGTTGTTACCGAGAGCATGCGTCCCCGGCCCTAAGATGCAGAGCGTGCCAGCACTCGATCCTTCGATGATGGTCTTGGCCGTGTCGGTGGTTTTGATGCGGGTGATCGTCTCGTAACGCATCAGTTTGGAGAGGTCGGCAGAGGCGAGAGAATAGCCCGTCTTGTCGTTATTCGTGCCGACCGTCATCGACCACGAGGCAGGCACCGTGTAGATCGTCATTGGCACGACCACGATT
>DATBAY010000280.1:0-10944 GCA_036271295.1 Lacipirellulaceae bacterium
TCCAGCGCGTACGAAATCGCCAGTGTTTACGTTGCGGGCGGTGATGACGCCATCGTACGGAGCATTGATTTTGGTGTATTCAAACATCGCGGCAAGCCGCCGTTCTTCTGCCTTCGCAACTCTAACTTGCGCCTGGCTCGCATTGAGATCCGCCTTCGCTTTTTCAACCTGCGTTTCAGAAGAAGCGTGCTGAGACTGTTTGGTTTTCACCGCGGCGCGGCCCGATTCGAGTGCGGCTTCGCTCGACTTTAGCTGATGCTCGGTTTCGGCCAGAACTTCGGCATTTACAACTCCGTCTTTCGCTAAGCCCGAAAGGCGTTTGACTTCGCCTTGCCAGCGCTCGACGTCTGCCTCGTAGCGATCAATGTTCGCTTGAGCCTCGGCGACGGCATCCGTCGCGGCCTGGACGTTGCTCTCCGCCACGCTCACAAGCTTTTCGGATTGATGCACTACCGCCTTATCCTGCTCGACCTGCGCTACTTTCTGCGCGTGCTCATCTGCGAGTTCTGGGACGAGTAGTTCGATCAACACGTCACCTTTCTTTACACGATCGCCGATATCGACATACCACTTTTGCACGAAGCCAGGAATTTTCGAGTAGATCGCCGTTTGCTCATACGGCTCAATTGCTCCAGGTTGAGCGATCGTGCGGTGAATGTCGCGCCGTTCGGGTTGCTCGACTTTCACGCGCGGCTCCAAACTAACCTGCGCAGTGTTTTCCAATTTGGCTTTCGAGCAGCCGGTAGCCGCTACGACAATCAAAATTCCAGCGAGAGTTCGATTCAAATACGTCACAGTTATTTCCCTGCCGCTACATTGGCGCAAATTTGTGTTTTGCTGCGGGGCCGCCGCCTTCTGCTACCGTCAGCGGATTATAGTGGACGCTCTTCGGATCGTCGGGGTGAAGTGATGGTGAATTCGATGATCGGTTACCGATCAGGAGCGCGAATACCGAAGGCACGATAAGCAGTGTCGCAAACGTTGAAACGACGAGCCCACCAATCACCGCGCGGCCGAGCGGAGCTTGCATTTCGCTGCCGCGTTCGAGTGCGAGTGCCATTGGCACCATGCCGACGGTCATCGCGCAGGCGGTCATCAAAATCGGCCGTAATCTTTCTTGCGCACCAAGCCACGCAGCATCGAACGCACTTTTACCGTGATTCCAGTCGCGCGCAATGAACGATACCATCATCACTGAGTTCGACAGCGATACCCCGATGCACATGATTGAGCCCATAAACGATTCAATGTTCAGCGATGTTCCCGTGGCATAGAGTATCAACGCCACGCCGGCGAGCACGCCTGGCACCGCGCTGACGGCCGCTAGTGCAAGCCGTGGGGACTCGAAATAGGCGGTGAGCATCACCATGATCGTGACGACAGCGATCGCCAAGCCGATGCTCATCGATTTGAACATCTCTTCCATCGGTGAGATTTGCCCGCGGATTTCGATGCGAGCACCCTTTGGAGGAGGCCCAGCCGCCTCGATCGCTGCGTCGATCTGCTTGGCGGCCCGGCCTAAGTCTTCCCCTTCGACGTTGGCGGTGAGACTGAGGAACCGCTGCATCGTGTTGCGGTCATACTGTCCAGGCATGCTGCCTTTGCCGACAGTTGCAACATCGCGAACCAGCAAATTCGTTCCGCCCGAAACGCGTCGAAGCGGGATCGTTTCAACCTGCCGAGTGGAATTCATACGTTTGGTGGGAACAAGCACTTCAACCTGGTAATCAACGCCTGTTTTGGGGTCTCGCCAGTAGTTGCGCGCGACATAGCGGCTGGATGAAGTGCTAACCAGGATCGCATCCGCCACTTGCTTGGCAGTTAGCCCGCTAAGGCCTGCTCGCTCGCGATCGATATTAATGGGCACAGTGGGATACTCGACCGATTGATGATAGGCCACGTCGCGCAAATGCGGATTCTTTTCGAGTTCGGCTTTGATCCGATCCGCGTGCGCATGAGCCTCACTCAAATCGCGACTTACGACTGCGACTTCGATCGGCGTCGGCGACCCGAAGCTCATCACTTCGCTTACGATATCGCCCGGTTCAAAACCAAACGTCACCTGATCGGCCCGAGCCTTCGCCGATTCGGGCGGCAGCCCCTGCTGTTCAAGCACGCCAGTCAACCACGGTTTGATTTTCTCCGGAAGCGATTTACGAAGCTTATCGCGCAAGTCTACTAGCCGTACGCCGCTTTCTTCGTCGAGCGCGATGCGCAACTGCCCATCGTCGGGGCCGCGCATGAACAAGATCAAATTGTTCATCGAGTAGACCGGAGCTTGCTGACCCGCGAAGCCCATCGAGATGCGAACATTGCCGGCGCCGACCTCATCATCGACAACCTGCAACACCTTTGTGGCGATTTGGCGCGTTATTTCAAAATTCGAACCCGGCGGCGCTCGAAAGCGGAGCACAAATTCTCCCGAATCAACTTGCGGAAACAGCTCGGTTCCCAATTGGCTTCCGGCCGCCACAATAATTAGCAAACTCACGGCGAAATATGCGGGCACGGCTATCCATCGCCAGTGCACAAGCCATTGCACCCAACCGCCGAATTTGACTTGAAACCGATCGAACAAACCACGGTGATCGGTTTTGTTGGCGACTGCATGAGTTTGTGGCGTTCGGCTCGTGAAGTATGACGGTATTTGAAGCGGACTTCTTTTTGCCAATCGTCGCAAGAAAATGCGGCCCCGACGGGCGATCCGCGATGACTTCGCGTGGTGGGATTCGGCTCCGTGATGTTTGATCAACCACACCGAAATCACCGGTACGAAGACACTGGAGAGCACGTAGGACGCGACCATGGCGAAGCCTACCGCGAGTGCCAGTGGCACGAACAGCGATCGAACCGGCTCCCCCATGATGAACGCCGGAATGAACACTGAGAGCACGCACATGAGGGCCAGCAATCGCGGCACTGAAGTTTCGTGGCTTCCGCGCTCGACCGCCCGAGCAAGCGATTTGGTCCGCGTCATTTGAACGTGAATGTTTTCGATCGACACGGTAGCGACGTCGACCAGAATACCGATCGAGAGGGCCAGCCCGCCCAACGTCATGATGTTAATCGTATAACCGGTTATCCACAGGCCGAGGAGCGAGCCGAGCAGCGCTAGCGGAATATTCAGCACCACAACGACGACGCTTCGCCAATCGCGCAAGAATACGAGCACCATCAAGCCGGTTAGGGCCGTGCCGATTAGCCCTTCTGTGAACACGTTGCTAATGGCACTCTTAACCGTGGGCGATTCATCGAACTCGAAGCTGAGATCCACGTCATCCGGCAGCACGTTCTTAAACAAAGGCATCGATTTATGAATGTCGTCAACGACGCGCAACGTCGAAGCCGTGCTCTTCTTGACGATCGGCAGATACACGGACTTGTGCCCGTTAACTAGGCCATAGCCGTAGTTGAGATCTGTCGCATCGGAAATCTTCGCCACATCTCGTACGTACACGTCGCTGCCCGGTTTGATCGGGATGTTGCCGAAGTCCTTGGGATCGGAAATCATCGCGTTGTTCGGTACCAACGGCATTTCGTCCTGAACGTAGACGTTTCCCGAAGGGCTGATGAAATTTCCATCACGGACAGCAGATACTACGTCATCCGGCGTAAGATCGTAGGACCGCAATCGATCGGGATCGACGCTGATCACGATGGCGCGCGCGTTGGTGCCGAAAGGGGACGTGGCCATCGTCCCCTCGACGTTCGACTGTACAAGTGCACGGAGCCGCATTTGGGCGTAGTCACCCAACTCGCCGAGCGTGTGGTTTTTGCTCTGTAGCACCAAGTAGCCGACAGGCACGCTGCCCGCATCTAACTGCATGATGAGCGGCGGCAGTACATTCGGCGGCATGCTTGCTTGGGCGCGGTTGGCTTGGCTTACAACCGACGCCATCGCCTTGGCCATGTCAGTGCCGGGATAGAACGCGATCTTAATCAGCGCAACCTGGCTAATGCAGCGCGACTCAACATTCTTGACGCCGTCGACGTATTGGAAGGCAAGCTCGAACGGATTGACAAGCAGGCCTTCCATTTGGCCAGGATCCATGCCCCCGAAGTTGCAGAAGACGATGATCTGCGGCTGATTGATGGGAGGGAAGATATCCACCCGCATGCGCGAAAGCGCCAGGCCGCCACCCGCCACCAGCGCCAAGATGATCATCATCGTGGTGATCGGATGACGCATGCCGAACGAAATCAAATTCACTTCGAGCTCCTGTCTTCAAGTTGCTCGTTGTTTGTGACGCTCAAAGTTTTTACGGTACACGAAGCTCGCCGATGGCACTGCTGGCGTCGAAAATCGTCGCTTGCAATGCGAAGTTTTGTCGGAGCGAGCGACTGGTGAGGGAGTGTAGGTGGGATTGCCAGTACGGCCCGCGCGAATTGCTAAGGCCAATGCCCGCATACACTTATTCTGATTGTATCGACGTTACCGTTCAATAAGCTCTAGTCGCGATCAAAAGGCGGTCGATGCTACGGGATATAGGGATGGTACAGGATCAGGACGAGGGCCGATTTTGGGTCGGATGGCCGCCGAAAGTACACGGGCCACGGCTGATCCGGGGGCAGCGCATGCGACATTTCTTCATGCCGCGGTGGATTTTGGCACTGCTGCTGGCAGTGCCTAGCGCCGTATACGCACAAAATTCGCCCAATGTTCTCAGCGACCGGGTGCAACCACGCGCCGTCGCCGCTTCCTTCGACGATGTTCTTCCCGAACCGCCGCAGCGACTTCCGGAACCTGGTGCGCTGCCGCAGTTAGAGCAATCCACGAGAGTACCGGCGGTTCCCGCGGCTTCGCCCGAAGCGGTTGATCAAGTTCTCAACATCAACTTGGCAACAGCATTGCAACTTTCGGGTGCGCGGCCACTCGTGATTCAGGCAGCAGTCGCGAGTCAAATGACTGCGTTCGCGCAGCTTGAGCGTGCGCAGGTGCTTTGGCTGCCCGATATCAATTTGGGCACCGACTATCAAAGACACGACGGCGCGCAGATTCGCACTACGGGCGAGGTCGCGATTAACTCACGCAATCAGTTCATGGCGGGTGCCGGTGCACGCGCCGTGTTCGGACTCACCGACGCGATCTATGCCCCGCTCGCGGCGCAGCAAGTCGTTCGTTCACGAAACTACGATGTGCAAGCGGCTAAGAACGATGCGTTACTTTCGGTGACTGACGCCTACTTTTCCGTTCAAGAGTCTCGCGGCGTGTTGGCGGCGTATCTCGATACTCATGCAAAGGCCGAGGATCTTGTTAATAAAGTTCGGTCTCTGTCGCTCGGCTTGACCGCGCCAATTGAAGTCGACCGCGCCATCGCCTCATTTGCCGATTTGGAAGAAGAGACAGAGCTTGCAAGGCAGCAGTGGCGTGTAAATAGCGCGACGCTTGATCGAGTGCTGCGTCTAAGTCCGGCCGCCGTAATCGTGCCGCTTTAGCCTCCACATTTGACGGTCACAATCATTCCGCCTGAAGAGTCGGTCGACGAGCTTATTCCGGAAGGCTTAACCAATCGACCGGAATTGGCTTCGCAACAAGCGATTGTGCAATCGACTATTCAGAGGTTGAAACAAGAAAAGATGCGGCCGTGGATTCCGAGCCTGGTCCTCGAAAGTTCGGCGACACCCGGCCAGACGTTGGGCGCCGGCATTTATGGCGCTGGCTTAACTGGCCAGGACCCGACCTGGGCCGGTCGTAGCGACTGGGACTTTCAAGTACTTTGGCAATTGCAAAACCTTGGCGCTGGAAACTTTGCGACAGTCAATCAACGTCGCAGTGAGCAACAAGAAGCTATGGTGGACCTCTTCCGGACGCAGGACAACGTGGCCGCCGAAGTAGTGCAAGCCCACGCCCGTATTGTTGCGGCTATAGCCCGTGTGGGAATGGCGGAGCGCGGCCTAATCGCGGCGAAAGAGTCCTTCGACGGCAATCTAAAAGGCTTAGGCGAAACCGTGCGTAGCGGCAATCAGCTGCAACTCATCATTCGTCCGCAAGAAGTAACCGCGGCGCTGCGTCAACTGCTGCAGTCATATCTAAGCTACTACTCCAGTGTGAACGACTATAATCGCGCTCAGTTTCGCTTATATCATGCGCTCGGCTATCCGGCCCAGAACATGGCGGACAATAAGGCTTGGGGCGACCCACAGCCAGTGGATTGTCTATCGCCCCACTAACTTCGAATTGGCTTAGAAATTAAACGCCACTCGTCCACCGAAGCCATTGATGAATCCATCTGGCGTATTCAACACTTGGCTGCGATGCGTTAGATCGTAGTTGAACTGGACAACCGTATTCGCATTCGGGAACCAGTTCAGACCTAACGTGCCGGAATTCAAAATGCCGCCGTTGATGCCGTTGTCATTCAAATCAACAGCAGAATAGCGAATACCGAGCTGCCAAGCGCCGAGGCCACCGTTGCATCCATTGCAACTTTCAACGAGAAAGCCGTTTTCCAACGGTACCGTGCGATCTGGTATCCCCAATTGCTTGTTAAACGTGCGGGAATCGCCAGTAAGAAAATACAGCAGCTCGACATAGCCGCCGTGAAAGTACGGCGTGCCGTGATCAACCCCAGTTGGTTGCGTTGCGTCCTGAATCCAAGTCCCAGCGTACTCGCCTTGCAGCGACCACGGCCCCGCCTGGGCGAATGTTTCGAATGCCAAAACATCCTGCTGGGTCGAAAGTAGCCCGCCCGTATCGGAGTAAATCGGGTTTAGGATCCCTGGTGGACCACTGCGAATGTCTCCGCGCGCTCGCAGGCGTACGGAGTCTTCGTCGGGCGTTCGCACGCTCCCAGACACGCCAACTTCCCACAAGTAGCGACCATTCGATGGCTCATCGTAATACAGCAAATGCGTTGCCCGGCCCGTGAACGCGTAGTCGTTGTTAACACTGTAGCCAAAACCGTCGGAGTCGTTGCCAAACACGCCATATTGCCAAGTTGTTTCTTGGTCATCGCTCCAATTGAGAACCTGGACGCCAGGCGAAAAGCCAAGATTGAATGGGCCGAAGACCAAATCAAACAGGTACGACGGCTCAATAAAGCTTAGATAGCGAATGCTTTCGACATGTTCCAAGCCGACCGGCTCCTTCTGGTTGCCGACTCGTACGATACCGAGATAAGGAATCTGCGTCATCTGCACCCACACTTCGGTCATTCCCGGCGTACTTACGACCGGTTGACCCGCGGATGCGGCAGCCGGCGCTACGAAGTTCGCAAAGTCCCATTCGAATTTGAAATCGAAGACTTCGTACGCAGTGCCTTCCAAACAAATGCGCGCACGGCGAAATTGCATTGAATCGGGATTTGAACCGATGCCGCCCACCGCAGGTGGCACGAGCAAATCACGTTCGGTATTAAGGAAACTGGAATCGAACTGAATGAGACCGCCCGGCCGAAATCGGAAATCGCCATTCTTACTCCGCGCTTCAAAGCCATTGTTCCATGTTGTGATAAGTGCTTTGTCGCTACCTACCTCATATCCGGAGTTCATTGGCGACGATGCGTCGCCCGAAGCTTTTGCGTCCGGTTCGGGAGATCCGGGAGGTGGTACGTCTTCCTTACGCGGATCCGCTCCAGGCGCGACGGGTGCCAGATTTGCCGTCGAGCCACTTTCGCCGGCCCCGGAAGCTTTTGTGCCGAGCTTGCCAGCGCGTATTTCATCGAGCTCTCGGCGCAACCGTCGAAGCTCTTCCTCTTCGCGGTCGAGCTGCGCGTGCACGTCGTCTGTTGCAATCGCCTTCACAGTTGCGTCGGACAACGGAATTCCGATGTTCGTGCCCAATGATTGATCATGGCCCGTCGGAAAACTCTCTTGCGCGAAGGCGGCGCGGGCCAATGCACAGACCGTCAGCACGGCCGCGAGTGCCGCGCGGTAAAACTGCGCAGTAAACAACGTGCAATTCTCGTTAGCGATTGCAGAGCGTTGGCGCTGAGAAACAACGCCGGAAAAGTAAAACGCCAATGGCGTGGTGGGATTGTAGCGGCGGCATCTAAACGGTCCAGGCCGGCTATCCTTGCCGGCGCACTAGATAGCTCGTTTAATTCCGCAAGCTGCAAGCAAAGGCCAATGCTGGCAACGATATCTACTTAGAAGTAGTAGGCGAATCGAACGCCAAAGCTGTTGATATCGCCTGCGTCGACCGTCTTAACCTCACTGCGACGCGTGAGATCGTAATTGAACTGAACTTTCGCGTTCGAAGTCCAGTACCAATTAACGCCGGCCGTGAAGCTGTCCAGAATGCCGCCGTTGATACCGTTATCGTTCAAATCAATCGTGTTATAGCGGAATGCCAGCTGCCAGGCGCCGCTTCCCGCATTCGCACCGTTACAACTCGAGGTACAGAATGCATTTTCGTTCGGAGTAACACCCTCAAACGTGCCAGAGTGGCGATTGTAAACACTGTGCTCGCCGGTCAAGAAGTACAGCAGGCTGACATATCCGCCGTGGTAAAAGGGCGTTCCGAAATCGACTGGATTCGCGCCGGTGGATGTTGCATCTTGTACCCAAGTGCCATCGTACTCGGCTTCAAGCGTTAACGAACCCCATACAACCGCCGTTTCAACTCCAGCGATGTCCTGCTGCGAAGCGTTGAATGTTCCGGTATCCGCGTAAATCGGATTCAGCACGCCCGGCGGACCGCTTCGGATGTCTCCCCGTGTACGCACTCGGACTTGCCCCTGATCGGGATTGCGAACGCTACCGGAAGCGCCGATATGCCACAAGTATCGGCCGTCAGATGGTTCATCATAGTACGGCAAATAGGTGAGGCGTCCGGTAGTCGCTACTTCGTCGCCAATCGCGTAGCCAAACGAGTCTGCTTGGTTCGCATAGAGACCAACCGCCCACGTCGCGTCCTCGCATTCTGTCCAGTCGAAAAACGTCATGCCCGGTGTGTAGCCGTTGTTGTAGGGGCCCCACAAGCCATCTCGCAAATAGGATCGCTCGATAAAGTCGAGATACAGATCGCTCGTTAAATGCTCCATTCCCATTGGCTCGCGTTGGTTGCCAGCGCGGAAATTTCCCACGATTGGCAAATGCGTCCAAGTGATCGTAAGTTCCGTCAACCCAGGAGTTGTCGCCACCGGCTGGCCCGCGTTAGCCGCAGCCGGCGTGAGCGTATTGGCAAAATCGTATTCGGCAACCCAGTCAAACGTTTCGTACATCGTGCCATCTGCGCGAATACGAGCACGGCGAAATTGGGTGGAATCGGGTTGAGGACCAATGCCGCCAGCGGCCGGTGCGACAAGCAAGGCCGGGTCGTTATCGAAGGCGCTGATATCCCATTGCACGCGGCCACCAATATGAAAGCGAAAATCTTTGTGGGCCGATTCGAAGACGACGCCATTCTTCCAAGAAGCGTTCATCTTCGTATCGCTGCCGACCTCATACGGCCCAACGATCCCAGATTCATCTTTTGACGAATCTGCCTTAGGTGCGTTTGCTTTCTTAAGGCTTTTCTCCAAAGCGTTGATTCGGTCTTCGAGCCCAGATAGGGTTGGCGTTGCCTCGTCGGAAGCGTTGGACGGAGAACCATCGGGAAGTGGTTCTAAACCGTTCTTTGTGGCAGCGCGACCTGCAAGTTCTTCACGCAGCCGGCGAATTTCGGCTTCTTGCTCGTCGAGGCGTTGGGTGATACTGCCGATGTCCGAGCTATCACTCGCGCTGGCCGACGCGATCGGTGCAAGCGACTGGGCTCGACAGTATTGCGGATGGGGCGATGACAGCAACGCCACCGCGCACATCGCTACCCGAACCAATTGAGTTTTGGCGACTGGATTGACCACAACCTTTGGACCCGCGCGAAGAGTAGATGAGAAACAGGACCGAAATTGACTCCTGTTTTCAGGTCGTCGGGTGTGCAACGCGGAGAATCAGCGTCAGCAGCATAACTGTCATCGTCGCTGCCGTCGCTAAAGACGAGAAACTCGAATAGGACCGGCATCGATGCCGCAGTCGGCAACGCTCCCGCAACTTTCGCAGCTTAACCTCGCTCTTTGCCGCAAGTCGCATATCAAGGATTCACTTTTTCGATGGGTGAGGCCACAGCATCGCGAGCTTATTCTACGGCCGCAAAGGCCTCGCCCAACGCGGTCATCTCGCGGAAGGCCCGTCTTGGTAACTACCCCCCGCCACAGTTCCAATACGTTTTGGCGTCGAACAAATAGCCTTCAAATGCAACTAAGCGTTTAATCCTTGGCATGAAAGCCACTCGCCGCGCGTTAGAGCGGCTACACTTTTGGCCTGTAGATTCGCTTCGTAGTAGACAAGGCGGTTTCTATGGTGCGCCGCGCATTTGCGCTGGTCGAGTTGTTAGTCGTTATTGCAATCATTGGAGTTCTTATTGCGTTGTTATTGCCAGCTATCCAGGCAGCGCGTGAAGCAGCACAACAGTCTCAGTGCTTAAACAACCTGCATCAACTCGGGATCGCGGTGCAGAACTATCACGACACCTACAAATTTATTCCGACGGCTGGCGATGTTGCCGTCGGAAATGCATTCACCGCCTATTCTGTCCAGGCGCGCTTACTCCCATTCCTTGAAGAGTCGAGCCTAATACCAAAAGGTATATTTGAATGCAGCAATCGCATCTCAGCCGGATGTAGCGCAGCAGCAAGTCGCAGTACGGTCTAAGGTCCTGCACGTTCCGGCGATCGTTACACATGCCCGTATCCCGCGTCCCAAAACTTTAGACGCACCGGTCTCTGACACATGTATATAGTGTCGACAACTCATACCTTTTCTGGGAATGTGGTGGGATCGACGGATTGGGTCTCGAAGTGCGTCATCAACCCACCCGTCGTGACACACATTTTCGGAAACACGAATTGTCTTCTGTAAAATGTCTGGTCGGAGCTTTTCGAGACGGATTGGGAAGATACCGCTGCAACTGGGTCATCAAACCAAGTTGTGCTGACTGGAATCGTTGAAAACGCCCCAACGAAT
>DATBAY010000281.1:0-17770 GCA_036271295.1 Lacipirellulaceae bacterium
CGGGCTTGAGGCCAGTTGGTTGTTAGCGCCGTATCGCAAGTTGCTCGCGACGGGTCGCCCTTGGGTAATCGCGAAGTGGGCCATGACGCTCGATGGAAAGTTGGCTACCCGCACAGGCAATAGCCAGTGGATTTCCAGCGAGGCGTCGCGCGCGGTCGTTCATCATTTGCGCGGGCGTGTCGATGCGGTGATCGTTGGTAGCGGAACGGCTCATGCAGATGATCCGCTGCTCACTGCGCGGCCTGTTGATTTTGCGGATATGAAGCGAACGGCGGCGCGCGTGATTGTCGATTCAAACGCCTCGCTTTCGCCGGAGAGTCGCTTGATTCGAACCGCCGCGGACGTGCCGCTTATCGTGGCGGTAAGCAATGCAGCGTCGCAAGAGTGTTGCGCCAGGCTTGCTGCCGGCGGGGCAGAGGTCTTGCGATGCGACGGTGAGAGTCATGAACAACGGCTTGGCGCGCTGCTTAATGACCTCGGTCGCCGGCGGATGACGAATGTACTTGTCGAGGGGGGGAGCAAACTGCTCGGCGCGATGTTCGATCGCGGAGACATCGACGAGGTGCACGTGTTCATCGCGCCAAAATTTGCTGGGGGTGAAGGCGCGCCGAGCCCGGTCGGCGGCGTCGGCATCGAGCGGATGGCGAGCGCGCTCAAGCTGGCGGACATCACCATCGAAGAGCTCGAGGGTGATGTGTATGTGCATGGAAGGATCGCGAAGTAAACTCACTTTAAGTGGTCGGCGATCGCTTGCGGTTCAGCTAAACCGCAAGCGATAATCTCTTCGGGGATGCGGTACAACATGTCGGTTATCGCCTATCATTTGATTTGGACGGCATACGGTACGTGGTTACCCAATGACCCGCACGGGGTGGTTCGCAAACTGTATACACGTCGGAGTTGGCGGAACTAGGAGCGGTTCATTACGGCCGCGAGAAGTTACAACCGCGGCGGTCGGAAGTTTGTGAGTTTTATTCGAGCGCGGATGAGCACTTGGAATATCCGCGGATCCGTTTCGATGCAGAACAACGGGATGCGATCGGCCTCGTGTTTGGCGACGTTATTGCTGAGCGTAATTACACTTGCTACGCGTGCGCGATTATGCCAGACCATGTTCACATGGTGATTCGCAAGCATCGCGACAGCGCGGAACAAATGACCGGCAACTTGCAGGGCGCGTCGAGAACTTGGTTACGGAATAATGGAATCGTGTCGGAAGAGAATCCGACGTGGACGAGCAATGGGTGGAAGGTGTTTTGAATTCACCGGCCGAGGTTTGGTCGCGCATCAAGTACGTGAATGCGAATCCGACAGAGGAAGGTTTGTGTGAGCAGCGATCGCCGTTTCTCGTTGAATACGATAATTGGCCTTTTCATAAGGCTAAATAAGCCGTCGGTGGAAGCTGCCGTCCCCGGTAAAGGACGATCGCTTGCGATTTAGCTAAATCGCAAGCGTTGGACATACCGCGTTAGTTGTCCGTCAACTCCAGCATCGCCCAACACGTGGGATCTTCTTGGAATGGAAACGCCGCGCCCGTCGCGAATGTTTGCAGGCCGAGTTCGCGGTCGTAGACCGAGTACGTGAAACCGAGCTCTTTATGCTGCAGCGGGTCGTAACCGCCGAGCGCGGCGCCTGGGACGAATGCCGAAAGCCAATAACCGTTCTTCGTAATTTTCGACGCGACTTGGAGTTCGCGCGGGCGAATGGGCCGCGCGTTTTCGCGAGCGCGGTTGATTAGCACCTGATCGGCGACCGGGTCGGTGTTGCTGCGTCCGCCGCCGGCAGGCAGAAATGCATAGCGATGGCAGTAGCGGCTCGCGCGGTGGATGTTCAGCGTCGCGCGGGTGTCGATCCACACTTGCAGGCCGTCGCTGTCTTCGAGGCGTTCATCGCGGCACCACAGCGGTTGGCCTTTGCCTTCCACTGTCACGTTAAAAAACAATCCCTGCACATTCCAAGCGGCGCGCACATCGGCGAATTGCCGTTCGCGATCAGCGGTGTTTGAGTCGAGTTCTGCTAGATTCAGTAAGCGGAACGATTCAGCGAGTTCGACGCCCGTTGCTTTCCACGCAACGTCGTGGCGCATGAGTGGCACGGCGAAACGAAACAGGAATCGAGGGGCGAGCAGCGTGTTGTCTTGAGTATCGGCCATGCTTGTTTCTATGCGGTGAGAGTGCGCTGAGCGCCCAGCGAGTCCAGATGCACTTGCAGGAACGCGGCCACGTTTTCGGCATGCAGTTCGTCGGTCGACACGAAGCGGAGCTTCACTTGATCGCGATCTTCGGAATCGGTTTCGAGCGCCCGCTGGCTGCCGAGATCGGCGACGCTGCCGAGCTGGAATGCACCCTTCGGGCCATTGAGAATGAGGTCGACGCCCGCGAGCCGCTTCGTGAACACCGTGGCCCACGGCTTGCGCACGCCGGGCACCATGAGGTACACGACGTTCTGATTGTTCCACAGGAATTGGCCGTCGGGCACCGTTTCCGACAGCATTTCCAGTAGCTCTTCGAGCACTTCGGGTTTCCACTCGGTCTTCTTGCCTGGCGGGAATCCTTTGCGCGAGAGATGCCACTTTTGCCCCATGACTTTCCAGGGCATTACGTCTTCGGGCTTGGTTTCAATGCGTTCGGCGAACTTTTGGAAACCGGCGACCGCACGCTCGACGAATGACCAGAATGCGGGCGTGTTGATTTCTTCCCACGAGTGAGCGTCGATTTGCACTTCTTGCCAAGGGCCGCGCAGTGTTTTTACTTTCACACGCGGGCCGCGGCCATAGGCTTCGATTTCGTCGACGTCATTGAGCGGCTTGAGATTTAACTCTTCAACGAGCGTGTCGCGATTGAAAGTTTTCTTGGCGGTGCGGAACTTCAACTTTACGAGCCAACGTTCGCCAGTAATCGCGTGGAAGAACCAACCGTCGGACTTTTTCGCGCCGGTGATTTCTACAATTGTGCGGTTGTTCCAATTCGTGGCCGCGAACGTGCCCAGGTCTTGAATCTTCTGTTCGGTGGCGTCGAGAATGCGGCCATCCCATTTGCACGGCTTGCCATCGCGGGCGACGCGGCTGTTGGTGTGCCAGCCGCGGCCGTCGATCTCCCACGGCATGCGGGTGTCGCGGCCGACGTCATCGATTTCGAGTTCTTCTTCCGCTTCAGGCTCCTTCGCAGCTGGATCGTAGAACTTGCGTTCGACGAGTGGGCCAGCGGCGAGCACGGGTGCGAGGGCGAGCGCGGTGTGGGAAATAAGGGACGAAGCTGCGGCCTTTGCTTTCTTCTTTCCGCCCTTCGCTTGCGGGGCGCCGCAGTCGACAATCATTTCCGGCGTGCCGCAAGCGACGAGGTTGCCGCCATCGACGCCCGCTTCGGGACCCATGTCGATTAGCCAGTCGGCGGTCTTGATAACATCGAGATTGTGTTCGATGACGACCACCGTGTTGCCCTGGTCGACAAGACGATTGAGAACTTCGAGCAGCTTCGCCAGATCATCGAAGTGCAGGCCTGTGGTGGGTTCATCCAGCAAATAAAGCGTTTGGCCAGTATCCGGTCGAGCGAGTTCGGCGGCGAGTTTTACTCGTTGAGCTTCACCGCCGGAAAGTGTCGGCGCGCTCTGGCCAAGCGTTAGATAGTCGAGGCCGACGTCGCACAATGTTTGCAGAATGCGGCGGATCTTCGGGATGTTGGCGAACAGCTCGACGGCTTGGCCGCACGACATGTTCAGCACGTCGGCGATGTTCTTGCCGTGGAATTGCACTTCGAGCACGTCGCGGTTGTAGCGGAGGCCGCGGCACGTGTCGCACTCGACCCAGATATCGGGCAAGAAATGCATCTGGATGCAGATTTGGCCGTTGCCTTCGCACGCTTCGCAGCGGCCACCGGGCACGTTGAAGCTGAACCGCCGCGCGGTGTAGCCGCGCAGTTTCGAATCGGGCAGTTGCGAAAAGAGTTGGCGAATGAGCTCGAAGACGCCCGTGTACGTGGCCGGGTTCGATGTCGGCGTGTTGCCGAGCGGTTGCTGATCGACGCGAATCACTTTGTTGATCAGCTCGATCCCGCGGATCGCTTCGTGTGTACCGGGCACGGTGCTCGCGCGGTGGAGCGTTTTGGCGAGCTGGTTGTAGAGCACGTCCTCGATGAGCGAGCTCTTGCCGCTGCCGCTGACGCCGGTGACCGCGGTTAATGTGCCGAGCGGGATTTTTACGTCGACGTTTTTGAGATTGTTGTGACGTGCGCCGACAACTTCGAGCCAACCCATGCTGGGTTCGCGACGTTGTTTTGGGATGCCGATCGCTTTCTTACCGCTGAGATACGGCCCGGTGATGCTGCCGCGCTTGCGAGAGATTTCATCGGGCCTGCCGGAAGCCATGATTTGTCCGCCGAGGCGGCCGGCGCCAGGGCCGAAGTCGAAGAGACCATCGGCGCCGGCGATCACTTCTTTATCGTGTTCGACAATGAGCAGCGTGTTGCCGAGGTCGCGCAGCTTTTTGAGCGCGGCGATGAGGCGTGAGTTATCGCGCGGGTGCAGGCCGATCGTGGGTTCGTCGAGCACATATAGCACGCCACACAGGCCGCTGCCGACCTGGCTCGCGAGACGGATGCGCTGCGCTTCGCCGCCGGAGAGCGTGGGGGCGGCGCGGCCGAGCGTGAGATAGTTGAGGCCGACATCGACGAGGAACGTGAGGCGGTTTTCGATTTCGCGGATAAGCTCGCCGGCGACTTTCTTTTCGTTGGCGACCAACTTCCACTTCTTTACTTGGGCGAGCAGGTCGGCCAGCGGCATGCGGCCGATTTGGTCGAGCGTGCGTTCGCGGAAGCGGACCGCGGCGGCGTCGTCACGCAAGCGGCTGCCGCCACATTCGCTGCAATCGATCTCGCCGACGAATTGTTCGAGCAGTGCGCGGAGGCGCGCGGCGAGTTTTGAGGCCTCTTCGAGGGCGGGGTAGAGGCCTTTGTACTGGAACTTGAAGATTGGGCGTGCGGCGGAACCCCCGGCAGAGCCGGGTGCTGCTGGATCTGCGATTGCGGAAGCCTTGGCGGTGCGCGCTTTCAGCCCCCGGCTCCGCCGGGGGTTTTCTGCGTACACCGCGATCCAATCTTCGCCGGTGCCGAATAACACGGTGCGGCGTTGGCGCGGCGAGAGGTCGTTGTACGGCACGTTAATCGGCACGCCGGTGTGGGCGGAAAGGGCGGTGAGCATCGCTTGCGAATTGGGCAAGCTCACATCGGGCCAAACGAGCAGCGCGCCTTTCGCGAGCGAGATATTCGCGTCTCGCAGCAACGCGGCGGGGTTCGCGCCGGTTTGAGTGCCCAATCCTTCGCACGCAGGGCACCAGCCGAGGCCGCTGTTAAATGAGAAATTGTGCGGGTTGAGCGTATCGAAACTGCGACCGCACTTTTCGCACGCCAGGTGTTGACTATGGATGCGCACCTGCCAGCGAGGTTCGGGGACGTTGTCATCGGGATGAGCGATATGGATCACGCCCTTGCCGAGCGCGAGCGCATTTTCAATACTGCCCGCGATGCGGGAGCGGGCATCTGGCCGGACGATGATGCGGTCGACGATGACTTCTACATCGTGCTTGCGGCGACGATCGATCGCCGGCGTGCTTGCGAGCTCATGCGTTTCACCATCAATTCGTATGCGCACGTAGCCGGCGCCGCGGAGCGATTCCCAAAGCGTTTCGTATTGCTCGCCAACTTGCACTTCCACAGGCGCCATGACGTAAAGCTTCGTGCCAGCCGATTCTTCCAGCAGTTTGTCGACGATTTGATCGGAGGTTTGCGTGCCGATCGGGATTTCGCACTCCGGGCAGTAGGGCTGGCCGAGCCGGGCGAACAAGATCCGGAAGTAGTCGTAGATCTCGGTGACCGTGCCGACGGTCGATCGCGGCGAGTGGCCGCTGTTGCGTTGTTCGATCGCAATCGCGGGCGAGAGGCCATCGATGTGGTCGACTTGCGGCTTTTGCATTTGGCCGACGAACTGGCGCGCGTACGAGCTGAGGCTTTCGACGTAACGCCGCTGACCCTCGGCGTAAATCGTGTCCATCGCGAGCGAAGTTTTGCCGGAACCGCTGGGGCCGCAGAAGACGGTCATTTCGTCGCGCGGGATTTTCAGATCGAGATCGCGCAGGTTGTGTTGTCGCGCGCCACGTACGGTGATGTGCGTGGCTTCTTTGAATGGCTTGCGGTTCTTCAATGACGCCCGCTTGGCCGAAGCTGCTGCCGCGCCCGATGTTGAGTTTTTGATTCCCAGCAGCGGAGCGAGCGCCTGGCCGGTGAAGGACTCGGAGCAACTCGCGACTTCTTCGGGCGTGCCGCAAGCGACGACGCGGCCGCCGCCGGCGCCGCCATCCGGGCCGATGTCGATGACCCAGTCGGCAGTTTTTACGACGTCAAGATTGTGTTCGACGACGAGCACCGTGTTGCCGGCTTCGACGAAGTCGTGCAGCACTTTTAGCAGCAGTTCGATATCGGCGAAGTGCAGGCCCGTGGTTGGTTCATCGAGTAAGTAGAGCGTGCGGCCGGTGGAGCGCTTCACCAACTCGCGGGCGAGCTTAATCCGTTGGGCTTCGCCGCCGGAGAGTGTGGGCGACGGCTGGCCAATTTGGATGTAGTCGAGGCCGACGTCGTGCAGCGTTTTGAGCTTCTGATAAATCTGCGGGATGTTTTCGAAATGACTGAGCGCTTCCTGCACGTCCATTTCGAGCACTTGCGAGATGCTTTTCTCGCGATACATCACCTGCAGCGTTTCGCGATTGAAGCGGTGGCCGTTGCACACGGGGCAGGTGACCCACACGTCGGCCAGAAAATCCATCTCGAGGCGATTTGAGCCGTTGCCGTCACACGCTTCGCAGCGGCCGCTTTGCACGTTGAAGCTGAAGCGGCCGGGCTTGTAACCGCGTCGTTTTGATTCGGGAAGCTGGGTGTAGAGGTTGCGAATGTCGTCGAATAGCTTGATGTACGTGGCGGGGTTCGAGCGCGGCGTGCGGCCGATCGGCGATTGATCGATGACGATCAACTTATCGAGCTGGTCGACGCCTTCGATGCGATCGTGCTCGCCCGGCTGGCCTTTGCCGCCCATCAGGTCGCGGAGCAGCGACTCGGCGATGATGTCGTTCACAAGCGAACTCTTGCCGGAGCCGCTCGCGCCGGTGATGCAGACGAATGCGCCGAGCGGGATATCGACGTCGACGTTTTTGAGATTGTTGTGTCGAGCGCCGATGACGCGAAGTCTTTTTGCGTCCGGGTTGTCGCTGAAAAGCCGCAACCGCCGTACAGCCGGCACCTCGATTTTGCGTTTGCCGCTTAGGAACGCACCGGTTGCGCTGCGCGATTCTTTGGCGATTTCGTCGGCCGTGCCGAGTGCGACAACTTCGCCGCCGCGGACGCCCGGGCCGGGGCCGAAGTCGATAAGGTGATCGGCTGCGCGCATCGTGTCTTCGTCGTGCTCGACGACGACAACCGTGTTGCCGAGGTCGCGGAGTTCGGCCAGCGTGTCGAGCAGGCGCTGATTGTCGCGCGGGTGGAGGCCGATCGAAGGTTCGTCGAGGATGTAGAGGACGCCGACGAGACCGCAACCGACCTGGCCGGCAAGGCGGATGCGTTGCGATTCGCCGCCGGAGAGCGTGGGGGCTGTGCGCTCGAGCGAGAGGTATTCGAGGCCGACGTTTTGCAAGAAACCGAGGCGGCCGCGGATTTCTTTTAAGACTTCGGTGGCGATTAGCTTCTCGTTGCCCTCAAGCTGCAGCGCGCTGAAGAATTCGGTTGCTTCGGAGACAGCCAGGCTGCACACCTCGGGGAGTGAGCGTTGCGGCCGATCGGCGAAGCGTGCATTCGCCGTTTCCACCATTACGGCGCGGGCCTGCGGATTCAGCCGCTGGCCCGCGCAATCGGGGCAGCGGATGATGCTCATGTATTGTTCGAGCTTGTTGATCCCCGCCGTCGTTTTGCTGGTGCGGTATTTTTCCAGGAACTCGGGGATCAACCCTTCGAACGTGCCTCCGTATTTTTGCGCGGCTTTGCCGGCGCGCCACGTGTACGTGATGTGCTCCTCGCCAGTACCCCACAGCCAGATATCGCGCTGTTTCGTCGTGAGATCTTGCCACGGCGTTGCGAGGAGCGTGTTCTCGGCGAAACCGAGTTTGCGATCCATCGTTTCGGCGACACCGCGATAAATGTGGCGCTTCCAGCGGCCCAAATCCTTCCAAAGGCCCACAAGTTCGATGCAACCTTGCTCGAACGACTTTTCTGGACTAGCAACGAGCCGCTCGGGATCGAAGCTAAAGAATTCGCCCAGTCCATCACAGGTGAGGCACATGCCCTGCGGACTGTTGAAGCTGAATAACTGGGGCGTGGGCTCGTCGAAGCTGATGCCGCACTCGGTACAGGCGAAGTGGGAGGAAAGGACGATGTCGCCTGCTTGGGTGCCGGCGGCGCGGCGTTTTCGATTGCGGGTTTCGGATTGCGGATTGCGGATTGAATCTTCGTCGTCGCTGTCGGTCGGCGGCGGCGCGGCTTCAGTTTGCCGTTCACCAACGTCTTCGAACTTCGTCGCGATGATGAGCGTGCCTTTGCCGGTGGCGAGGGCCGAGTCGACGGCTTCGGCCAGGCGGGTGCGGACCGACGGCGCAGCTTTCAACCGATCGATCACGACCTCGATGTTGTGCCGCATTTGGCGGTCGAGCGAGAGATCGCCGGTGAGCGACACCGTGCGGCCATCGACGCGGGCCCGCACGAAGCCTTGCTTCCGCAGGACTTCGAAGAGGTCTTTGTATTCGCCCTTTTGGCCGCGAATCACCGGAGCGAGCACGGCAAACTGCGTGCCGCTTTCCAGCATCATGATACGGCTGATGATTTGCTCGCGCGTTTGGGCCGTGATCGGCCGCTTGCACTGCGGACAGTGTCCGCGACCGACACGCGCATACAGCACGCGCAGGAAATCGTAGATTTCGGTGATCGTGCCGACCGTCGAGCGCGGGTTGTTGCCCGAGGATTTCTGCGAGATCGAGATCGACGGGCTGAGCCCGCTGATGTGATCGACGTCGGGCTTCGACATTTGCCCGAGGAACTGGCGGGCGAACGTGGACAGACTTTCCACGTACCGCCGCTGCCCTTCGGCAAAGAGCGTGTCGAAGGCGAGCGAGCTTTTGCCGGAGCCGGAAACGCCGGTCAGGCAGATTAATTTGTTGCGCGGCAACACAACATCGACATTGCGAAGGTTGTGCTCCCGGGCCCCTTTGATGACGATATCGGAAGCGGGCATCAATGCGCCGTGAGGTTACAGTCCTTAATTGGCTCGCAGGCCTGCCCCCAACGCGATGAGCGTTCGCTGGCTCGAGCGCAAACTGTTAATTCTACGGCTGAGTGGAAGCGCCGGAAAGCCGGCAATTTTTTCGCGGCGAACTACGTTTTTATGAGTGCTATCGATCCCTACTACGAACTACTTGACTTCGGCGACGGGCGCAAGCTAGAGCGTTTCGGCGAAATTCTGCTCAATCGGCCCTGCCCTGCCGCGGAGCGCTTGCCGCAGTCGCGGCCCGAGCTTTGGGCTAGTGCGACAGCTCGCTTTCGCGGTCCGCGGACCGGCGACGGATCTTGGACGCCAAATAAAAAGCAGTGGGAACCGGCGGAGTGGGATTTCGTTCACACGGATACAAATAGCTTTCGATTGCGGCTCGAGGCGCTGCCTTCGGGACAGGTTGGCGTATTTCCGGAGCAGCGTGAAAACTGGGATTGGATCGCACGGCAAGTCGCGCGAGCCCAGCCGCCGGCGGAAGTTGGCGGTTTATTGCGCGTCCTCAATTTGTTCGCATACACGGGCGGAAGCACGCTGGCCGCGGCCGCCGCGGGAGCCAGTGTGGTGCATGTGGATGCGGCGCAAAACATCGTGAATCGCGCGCGCGAAAACGCGGCGATCTCCGGACTCGTGGAGCGCCCAGTGCGGTGGATTGGCGAGGACGCGATGAGATTTTGCCGGCGTGAGATCAAGCGCGGTAATCAGTACGATGCCGTGATCCTCGATCCGCCCACGTATGGGCATGGGCCGGGCGGCGAGCCGTGGAAGGTTTTTGAGCACTTGCTGCCGCTGTTGCAATTGTGCAGAGAGCTAACGGCGGAGCGGCGGGCGTTTATACTCCTGACTTGCCATTCGCCGGGGATGGGACCGGCGGAGTTGGGCGCGTATTTGGCGGATGGGATTTTTGGGAGCTGTGGGCAGGCGCCGGAGACGGGAGAGTTGTATCTAGCGACAGCCGATGGGCGGAAGTTGCCGAGTGGAGTTTTTGCGCGATGGCCTAAGTAGGGAAGTTTGGAGAAATGCTGATGATCGGCGCGCCGCCGCTTCGCATTTCGTCCAACATCGCGCGGAGGTGTAGGGGGTCCGAAGGGTCAAGTTCCGCGAGAGTGGCGACGATCTCCTCGGCCATTTGCGGCTTGCCCAGTTTTTCAAGTGTCCAGGTGAGGCCCTGGCCGGCTTCGAAAAACGGCTGGTTTGCCAATTGGGAATAGAGCAACGGTTTCGGCATTTTCGCGCGGCGCAGAGCTTGCAGGCCGAGCTGATAGCCGGCGCCGTAGTGTGCGCGAGCAAGTGGGAGGTCGTTGCTCGCACGAGCGACTTCGCCCAACAGGACGTGGGCAGCCATGAACTCGGGACAATCGGAGAGGAGCCAGCGTAGCTCGTCGAGGGCGACGTCCATCTCGCCCGATTCGATCATCAGCGGGACTTCTTCCAAGTCCTCGGCCCGTTCGAGAGCACCACGCGGGTGAACGAAAACCCAACTGCGGCCATCGGTCGAGAGGCGCAGGGTGAGGCCATTCGAAGGTTTTTGGGGACGGCGCTGCGGTTTACGTTTGGGCACAGATCCAATTTAGTTGATATTCACCACGAAGATACGAAGAGCACGAAGGAATTCTTTGTGCTCTTCATGCCTTCGTGCCTTCGTGGTTAAATCTTATCGCCCAGAGCGTAGATTTCTTCCGCGTCGAGCACGGCATCGTTCGATTCGAAAAGCCGGCGAATGGCCGCCTTGTGAACTTTCATTTTCAGGCCTCCCACGCCGATCGCGCCGTAGCAGGTTTGGCCATTGTGATCGATCGCTTTGTCCTGAGGGGCGATGCCGCCGATTCCTGCTGGTGGTACGGCGTTGAGATCGACTGCAACCTTGAGATGCTTGCATTCTTGCCGGATCGCATCCGGCAAAAGTTCTACTCCTGGAGCGCCGGCGGCGATAATCACGACCGCGTTATCGACCGCGGTGCGGGTCGACTTCTCATTTTGCGTTTCGCACGCAGTTAGTTGTGCGTCGGCGATTGTTTTGCGGACGGTTTCGCACACTTCCTGGGCTCGCGCTTTTTGCCGCGACGCCACGTTGATGATCGCCCCTTCGCGGGCCAATAACCGCACAACACGCCGCCCGACCGCGCCGGTCGCGCCGAGCACCGTTGCTTGCACGCCCCGAAGCGGCGTGTGTTTCTTTACACCAAGCACTGCAGCCGCGGCGGTCGTGTTCGCGCCGTTCGAGTCGAGCATGAGGGAAACACGCATGGGCCCGAAGAAACACTTCTTCGCTTTCGCCAAGAGCGCTTCGCCGGCGTCGACGTCGCTGCCGCCAATGAATACCGCCGTATTCTTGAGATCGGCTGGACCGCGCGTGAACATGGCGCCGTAGACTAGGTCGCGGATCGCGTCCTCAGTTACGCCGCCATGGCGGAAGAGATGATCCACGCCTGCGTCGACGGCGACGACGCCGTCGAAGATGCTCGGTTGCGAGTCGGTGTCGAGGCAAATGAGAATTTTGGCGAGGGACATGATCGCGGAGATTTCGGATTGCGGAATTCGGATTGCGGAATGAGTATTTCAATCCGCAATCCGCAATCCCAAATCCGCAATCGTTATTTAGAATCCTCGGAACGGATGCGCGGCCTTATCCTTGCCGGCGATGATTTCGTCGATGCCGGGCTTGTTGCCCATGGCGTTCTTGAGGGCTTCTTTGGTGGCCTGGTAGTTGTAATCGTAGATCTTCTTGTCGTCCTTCGCTTCCCAGTGGATGAACACGCCGCAAACGCAGACGAAGTCCTCGGCCTGCTTCTTGGAAATCACGCCTTCGGCCACGCAATCGGTGACTGCTTTGGCGACGGCGGCCTGGGCAGGGCCGAACATTTGAACGGCCTGCTTCGCGCCTTTGATCGTGACCTTCGTGATCATGACCGTTGCCGGCTTGGCGAGCAGGTTCGGCGTTAGCACCGCCAGCAGGTTCGAGTGACCTTCGCTCTGCCGGGCGAGGGCGTTGGCGAACGCGTTGCCGACGGGGCCTTCCTTGTCGCCGATCAACAGGTCGATGTGGGCGATCTCGTTACCTTCGCCAGCCAGGGCTTCGCCAATGTACATGCTCATCAAAATGCTCCTTGTAGTCAGGCTTTAGCCTGACGATTTACCGAAGATGTCAGGCGAAAGCCTGACCTAAAGCCCCTAGCGGGGAACAAAATTGCGTGCGGAAAGCGAAGAATATCTCACGCACGGGCGGGTGTGCAAGGAGCGAAGTACCAGGAAACCGGGCGGTTATCGGCAATCGGGCAGGTCGGTCGCCCGCGATCCGGTAGTGAGACAGTTCGAGGAAAAGTCATTGAGAATGGAATTAAGGTGGCTGGGGCAACGCCCCAGTGGAAGCATCTGGGGCGTTGCGCCAGCGACCCCCCTGTTCAAATTGACCCGCTACCATTATCCGCGTTCCTGGACAAAAACCCTGGATTCTGAAAGAATAAAAGAGTATTGTCGGCGCAGTACGGTCGCGGACGAGGCACCCGACCGGTCGCCGGGCTTTTCGAAATTATTTTCCTGAGTATCGATCAGGAAACGATCGGACGCGAACAGAGGCATCGGGCTGCGGCCCGCAATTACCGGGAAGGGGATTGTATGAGGCACGCACGTCGTGGCTTTACGCTGGTTGAGCTACTGGTTGTGATTGCGATTATCGGCACCCTCGTGGCACTGCTGCTGCCGGCCGTGCAAAGTGCCCGCGAGACGGCCCGCGGCAACACGTGCCGCAACAACCTGAAACAGTTGGCGCTGGCGTTGCAGCAAATGGACGCTCAACTCAAGAAGTTGCCGGGCTACTCGAATGAGCTGTTCAACCCCAACGGCCAAAAGACTGGAAGCCCCGTGTTGAACTTCAACAATCAGTATGCACGCCGGTGCAGCTGGGTCGTGCGCTGCTTCCCCTACATGGAAGAGCAGCCGTTGTGGGATGCATGGAACACGTTCGGAACTGCGACTCCGCCGCCGGCGCCTGCAATCGGCGGGCTGACTTGCCCGACGACTCCGCCGGAAACGCAAGGTCAACCGTGGTTGGCGTACGTGGGCAACGCTGGTTGGGCGTTTTCGGATGGAACCCGATCCGGCGACACTAACGAATACCCCGCCAACGGCGTCTTCTTTGATCAGAACAAAAACAACAACCCTGGCGTCGGCCCGACGGATAGCCGCGAACAGAGCCCGGCCATTCAAATGTCGATGACGCAAATCGTGGACGGCACCACGAAGACGCTGATGCTCTCCGAAAACCTGCATACGTTCTATTGGACGTACGGTCTCACGAATAACGACACGAGCCTGATCCCGGATAACAAGTTGCTATTCGGTTTCATTTGGAAGAACACCGGCCAACCGACCGGTGGTGGAAGTCCGAACATTTTGGACTACGACCGGATCAATGGTGACAAGTTTTACGAGAAGCTATCCACCGGTCCGCCGGATTCCATGGAGACATTTGGTGGAAACAACACCACTTATGAGCACTACGCATATCCCTCAAGCCGCCATCCTGGCGGCGTGAACGTTGCGTTTTGCGCTGGGCAGGTCGAGTTCATGCGCGAGTCAATCGACCCAGTCGTCTACGGCCAGCTCATGACCTCGAACAGCAAGCGTTCGAAGTTAGTGGACGGGACCGGCAAAGCCGACCGGCTGATTACGCAACCTTCGGACGACCAGTACCACTAAAGCGATACGCTTAAATTCGTTTGAGCGGGTCCGTTGGCTGGACGTGCCGCAGATCATCGCGCGTGTACGGTTCGTTGATCGGCACGTTGTTGTCCGAGATCATGTAGCGAATCACGTTCGCCCGCTGATCCCAGAGCATCTCGCGAATGATGCCGGTGCGCGGCTCGTTGCGCAGACCGCAGCTGAGAACTTCGACCCAGTCGCCGATTTCGAAACCTTCCGGCTCAATTTCTTGCCATAACGTGCGGCGAACGCGGAGCGTGACGTCGCCGTATTGCATCCGCAGGTAATCGCCGTGGCCGGAGTCGCGGCGAAAGATTCGGCCGCTGGGAATGATGCTCCGCGCCGTGGCGACATCCTCGGGATGCACCCAGTCGTTGCCGTTCTCCGGCCACCACGGGAAGCAGCCGTACTTCGGATCGATTTTGAGAGGCGGCAGCGGCGGCATAAGGAAATAACCACGAAAGGCACAAAAAGGGAAGAAGCGCTAAACACCGATTTATTAGCATCAACAGCTGATCCGTGAACATTCCTGAGATTCACGTTGCTTCTCTTATTTTCTTTTCGTGTCTTTTCGCGCCTTTTTGTGGTTGTTAATCCGCTCTTACTTCACTTCCAACATGCGCTCGAGCGCGACGAGCGCCCAGCGAGAAGTTTCATCGTCGACGTGGATCACGTTCACCGGCGTGCCCGCGGCCAGGTTTTCGAGGCTCCAACATAAGTGGGCGAGGTCGATGCGGTACATCGTGGCGCACATGCACACAACGGGCGAAAGGAAGTAAATCTCCTGTTCGGGATGCTCCTGCTTGAGGCGATTCACCAGGTGCAGCTCGGTCCCGATTGCCCATTTGCTGCCGGGCGGCGACTTGTCGACCACGCTGATGATCTTGCTCGTCGAGCCGGATTCATCGGCCATTTCGAAAACTTCGCGCGGGCACTCGGGGTGCACGAGGATTTTAATGCCCGGGTGTTTGTCGCGAAGCATCGTAACGTGTTCGGGGCGGAACATCTGATGCACGCTGCAGTGGCCGCGCCAGAGTATGACCTTGCTCTTGAGTAGTTGCTCTTCACTGCTGCCGCCGAGCGCGTCGGCATGCGGATCCCACAGGGGCATTTCTTCGAGCGGGATTCCCATGCGAACGGCCGTGTTGCGGCCGAGATGCTGGTCCGGGAAGAACATCACCCGGCTGGTTCGCGCGAACGCCCATTCGAGCGCGGCTTTTGCGTTGGATGATGTGCACACGATGCCGCCGTGTTTGCCGACGAACGCTTTCAGACTGGCCGCCGAGTTGATATATGTAACGGGCGTAAGGTCTTCGGTGTCGATGACTTCGCCGAGCTGCTCCCAGGCATCTTCAATTTGGTGAATTGCGGCCATGTCGGCCATCGAGCAGCCGGCGGCCAAATCGGGCAGCACGACCGGAATGCGTTCGCCGCCACGTTCGGCGAGCTTCTCTGGGCGGTTGGCCAGGATGTCGGCCGTTTCGGCCATAAAGTGCACGCCGCAGAACACGATGCAACGGCACTTCGTGCTGTCGGCGGCAGTTTGGCTGAGACCATAACTATCGCCCCGCAAGTCGGCGAGGGCGATCACCTCATCTTGCTGATAGTGATGGCCGAGAATCAGCAGCTTCGGCCCGAGTTGCTCGCGGATCGCTTGAATGCGAGCCATGAGCTCGGCGTTGGCCAGCGACTTGTACGGCTGAAGCGGGTGGGCTTGCGGCGGAGCTTGTATTGTGGCTGGCATGAGCGGTCGTGATCCTCCTGGCGTGACGGCAACGATAGCATCGTCGGCACTTACCCAATTATAGAAGAATGCGTGCGGCTGAGCGAACCGGCGGCCACGTTGCGGACTAGGAAAAGTTTGCGGCTAGCTTTGGTCGATAAGGCCTAAGTGAATATGCGCAAACCGTGGTGCTAGTGGACGCAATGGCCGAATCAACGCCCGAAATTTCGCCGGAGAACGCCGCCATGGCGATGGCGACGGCGGATGCCCCCGCTACGTCGCCTCCGGCCACGAGCGGGCCCTCGTCGCTGGAATCGGAGATCAGAAGCCTTCCCACGTATGCGCGGGGCTTGCTCAACATTCGAGTTCCGGTCCAAGTCACGCTCGCTTCGCAGCGCAAAAGCGTGCAGGAAATCATTGAGCTTGGGCCCGGCTCGATCGTGAAGTTCGAAAAGACCTGCGACGAGCCCTTGGAGCTGTCGATCGGTGGCCGCACGATCGCCGAAGGCGAGGTCGTGAAAGTCGGCGACAAGTTCGGCGTGCGAATCAGCGGGCTGGTGAAGTAATTCGCGGATTGAACCAGGCTCACGCTAGTCAGCCCCCGGCTTTGCCGGGGGCTTTTGTTTGCGCTCAGTCGTCGGCAGCGCGTAAACCCCCGGCGGAGCCGGCGGCTGCTGAATCACGCGATCGGTTATGCGATTTCAGCTGCGCAACAAAAAAACCTGCCTCGGACTTGCGTCCGAGGCAGGCTCAGTTCATTCTCGTTCTTCATTCGCTCTTAGTTCTAGTTAGCGAAGGAAGCTCGTGCGAACAACGTTGCGTTGCTGACCAACCGAAGCGTTCGGATCGGCCATTGGACGCGGGGCAACCGGACGAACCGAAGCACCGGCTTCAGCAGGAGCAGCTGGAGCCTTGTCATCGGACTTCTTCTCGGCCTTGTCGCCACCACCGTTGCAACCGCAGCCAGTCGAACCACCACAGCTCGAGCAGCCCGAGCCGCAGCTGTCGCAACCACAACCGCAGCTGTTGCAGCTGCAGCAAGGTTCGCAGCATGAGCAGCAGCTATGGCATTTGAACATGCCACAGAGGCTATCGAGCAAGCAGCAGCGATGGCAGCAAGGCGAGCAGCAGCTATTGCAGCAGCTGTTCTGGCAACCACAGCTCTGTTCGCAGCAGCAGCTCTTTTCGCAACCGCAACCACAGCTGTTCTGGCAACCACAACCACAGCTGTTGCTGGCGCAGCAGCTCGGTTCGCAGCAGCAGCTCTTCTCGCAGCAGCAAGAAGGTTCGCAGCAACCGCAGCCACGGTGGAACATGCCACAGAGGCCGTCTAGCAAGCAGCAGTGATTGCAGCAGCAGCTATTGCAGCAGCTCGGTGCACAGCACGACTGTTCGCAGCAGCAGCTCTTTTCGCAACCGCAGCTGTTACCGCAGCTGTTACCGCAGCTGTTGCAACCACAACCACAGCTGTTGCTGGCGCAGCAGCTTGGTTCGCAGCAGCAGCTCTTCTCGCAGCAGCAAGAAGGTTCGCAGCAACCGCAGCTATGGCAACGGAACATGCCGCACAGGCTGTCCAACAAGCAGCAGTGGCCGCAGCCACAGCAGCTGTTGCAGCAGCTCGGAGCACAGCACGACTGCTCGCAGCAGCAGCTCTTTTCGCAACCGCAGCTGTTACCACAGCTGTTGCAGCTATTGCAACAGTTGTTATCGCAGCAGCACGACTTTTCACAGCAGCCGCAGCTGGGCTCACTACAGCAGCCGCAGCCACCGCCGAGCATGCAATCGAACAGGCCAGCGTAGCTGGTACCTGTCAGAGCAATGCTCACCATGAGCGCTCCCAAGAAATTTTTCATCGGACCAGGTCCTCCTAATATGTTGGAACCACTCCGGGCAGAAGATTAACCGACTTCCGGCAACGCGCGATGCCGCCCCACGCCGAGGTGTCGGTCGTGAAGAACGGCCGCTTAGCTACGCCGTAATTGGTAGGCTAAACCGGCGTAAGGGGCACTTTCAAAGTGCCGGGGGTCGGAATCAGGCGGGCTGCTTCGGGGGGTT
>DATBAY010000282.1:0-18251 GCA_036271295.1 Lacipirellulaceae bacterium
CGCTCGCCCCACATTGACCCAGGTCTGCGCCAGCGTTCCGCCCGTCACCGTTGCCACGACCAAACCCACGCGCTGCTGGCTTTGCAGCAGCCACTGCTCGCGGCAAAGTGTTTCACTGCGCTGCGCCACTGCCTGGGGTTCGCCGGCCAGAACGTGGGCTACTTTGTCCCCCACGCCGGGCACCACTTGCACGGTCATTTGCACGCCAATCATCCACCCCGCTTCGTCCACTTCGCTCCGCTTGACCGTGCGATTTGCGATCATTTCGCGCTGTGCTGGCGAGCGATATTTTTCCAACGCCGCAACATCAGAAAAACGCGGATACAAACTGTCGTACACATTCTTCGCGCCGACCCTGGCGCACCCGATCGGAAGTACGAGGTCAGCCTCGAAAATCGTCCGGTTAACCAGTAACGGTTCGCCGCGCTTCGTGGCTCCCACCAAGCAGAGATTCTTCTCATCTGCCGGCGAATGGACGACGAGCGGCGGCGCCGTCTCGTCACCAAACACGGAGCGACAAAGCTCCGCCGTTTCAGCATCCTCCAACACCACCGAAATATCTGTCGGCTCGATGCCCGCTTGTCGCATCGATTCGATCGCGCCGCGTAGAACCCCCGTTAAACAAGGCACATCTCGTTCGATAGCGATCGCGACCCGGTCGCCAGGCACGATGCCAGCCGCTAACGGCGGGAAATCCAACGGCGAAGCCAGCGCCTCGACAACGGCCGACGCCGGTTCGATCGCACCATCGCCATTTTTCGCCGCCTTCATCGCCGCCAGATGCGACAGGCGCACGCCGTCGCCGTCCGCCGCCTTCAGACGCTGTGCAATTTGTTCGATGGGATGTAGCGGCTTGACCAACTGACGCTCGATGTTGGATGCTAATGCTCGACAAACAATTTCAGATTCAAGCATCCGCCATCAAGCGTTCAGGATCAAGATGGCGATTGGAGAACTAGGACATGCCAGTTTCAGAAAAAGAGATGACCGCCTGGTGCGAAACGTTGCTCGCAGGCAGCAAGGCGGCCCCGAACCTCTCACTGGCGGACTACATTCGTGCAATTCCCGGTATGGCGAGCCTCTCCGATGTCCCTTCTGGCACGCCCGTTCTTGTCCGCGGCGACGTCGACGCCAAGCCCGGCGCTAACATCGGCGATGGCGACATTCGCCTCCGCTCAATGGTGGACACTTTGCAGTTTGGTCAACAGCGCGGCTGGAAGCAAATCATCTTCGGCCATATCGGCCGCAAACCAGAAGGCTCGCTCAACAAAGTCGCCCAGCGGCTCGGCGAAATCATGAAGTGCGACGTCCAGCTCATCGGCGATTGGCTCGACGAATCGTCGACGACGATCCTGCCCGCCGTCCAGCAGCAAATCGCCTCAGCGAAGCCGGGCGCGATCATCATGCTCGAGAACACTCGCAAATATGAAATCGAGCGAGTGCTGTGGAAAGCAAAACCGGCCGACCTTCCCACGCTTACGCCAAAGCTCGTCAAACTCGCGAACGAATTCACCGCGAAGCTGGGCAAGATTTTCGTCTTTGAAGCGTTCTCCGCCGGCAGCTTAGACGCCTGCAGCGTCGCCGTCCCCGCCGCCATGTCGAAAGTCGCCCTCGGCGAATACGTCGCCCACGAATTCACGCAACCGCTCATGCGCTGCCTCGACGCTCAACTCGTCGTCTTTAGCGGCCTTAAGGCCGATAAGCTTGATGACATGGAAGCGATGATCCAACGCGGCAAAATCACGCGCGTCATCGCCGCCGGCGCGCTCTCCGGTGCGCTCCGCAAGGCTGCCGGCCAACTCGATGGCAAAGAAGTCTGCCTCGGCATCGCCGAAGATCCTTCGCAGAAGGATCTGCCGATATACGTCCCTGAATCGCGCCTCGAACAAGCCCGCAACATGATCGCCGAGGGCCGCAAGAAAGGCATCAAGTTCATCTTGCCGGTCGACTTCGTCATCCAAGATGGCAGCGTCGTCGACGCTCTCAAGCCAACCGACGAGCAATTCGACGTCGGCCCTAAAACCAGCGCCCTCTTCGAGGAATCCGTCGGCGAGTTCCTCAAGCTCGGCGGGGCGGTTGCATTCTACAACGGTGTATTCGGCATGTTCGAAGATCCGAAGTTCGAAGGCGGCACCAAGCGTTTTATTCCGCAAATCAAGCGCATGACCGAAAACGCTGTCGAAGTCTATGTCGGCGGCGGCGAAGGTGGCGCAGCACTAGAAAAATACGGAAGAGAAAACTGGGCCACCCACGTCTTCACTGCCGGCGGCACCGTGCTCAACGCCCTCGGCAGCGAGCCCGTACCGTACATGGTCGCCCTCCGCGCCGCCGCGATGAAATCGAAGTAGACTCAACGAGCGGCGCTCTTAGCTTTTACCGCGCATCACTTGCGCCGCTTCCTCGCACAATCGCCGCGACTCGCCCCCCTTCGGCGCCTCGGCGATGATCCGCACAATCGGCTCCGTATTGCTCGCCCGCACCAACAACCAACTGCCGCTACCGTCGGCGTGCTTCCAATCGAGCCGTAGCCCATCGAGCCGATCACTTTGCGCATCCGAAAAGTGATCTTCGAGGGCATTCAACGAAACTGCCACAGCTTCCTTTGCAACCGTGACCTTCGACTTGTAGATCTCGTATCTCGGCAATTCACCAGCGAGCGCGCTGACCGGCATGCCGCGCTTTGCCATGGCGTCGAGCACGAGCGCCATGCCGACAAAGCTGTCGCGAACGAATACGACGCGCGGATCAATCGCCCCACCATTCCCTTCGCCACCCAATACCGCCTGACGGCGCAACATTTCATCGACCACGTTCGCCTCGCCAACTGCCGAGCGAAAAAACAGGACGCCGTATTTCCGAGCAAGATCTTCCGTCATGCGACTCGTCGAGCAATTCGTGACGACCGGTCCCGGCGTGCTGCGTAGCACGTGATCCGCACACATCGCCAGCGTGTACTCCTCACCGAGGTAACTCCCCGCCTCGTCGATAATCGCCAATCGGTCTGCATCCGGATCCTGACAAAATCCAATCTCTGAACCACTCGCGGCCACCTCTTTCAGTACCCCAACCAGATTCTCCGTGGTCGGCTCCGGTTCGTGTGCGAACCGCCCATCCGTCACGCCGCCCAACACCTTGACCTCACACCCCAACCGTTCGAGCAATGGCCGACCAAGCACGCTGCCCGAGCCATGATTGGCATCGAGCAACACGCGAAACCGCTTCGAACGAATCCGTTCGACATCAACGCGCTGCTCGATCAGCGCGATATGGGCCGACGTCGTGTCCGCCAATTCATCGCCGGTCTGGCTGAAACCGACTTCGATATCGTCCGCCTTCTGAATCTGCGCCTGATATCGTTCCAGCACTGCCGCGCCAGCACTCGCGGGCACCACGCGTCCCTCGGCGGAGAACAATTTCATACCGTTGTAAGGGGCCGGATTGTGACTCGCGGAAATCTGAATCCCGCCCGCGCACCGATGGTGCCGAACCAAGACGCCCGTCGTCGGCGTAGCAGCCACGCCGCCGTTCAACACTTTGCGCGTGCCTCCCTGTGAAAGACCTGCGACAATCGGCGCGACCAACTGTGGACCGTTGGCCCGTCCATCCCGCGTGACGACAACGGGCCCCATCGGCAGGGTGGCGGCGAACGCCGATGCGTAGCGGTGAGCAACTTCGGCCGTCAACGTGTCGCCCACAATTCCCCGCAATCCCGAGACGCTGATGATCAGTTCATTCGCCACAATTGGTAACGCTCCTTGGAGTTAAGTGCGACCGCCGCAGTATAGCGCCCCGCCGAACTCGAGCGATAGCTGAACCGATGCAGCCTGCACGTTCCAGGGATACAATGAAATGTTCATGACGACTGACCGCTCCACCCGCCGAAGTTTTTTGCAAGGCAAAAGCATTGCCCGCGAGCTGTCCGGCCACGTCCACCGCATCGACGAACCGGTGGCCATTGCCGCGAAGCAATCGTTCGTCGTGAGCGTACGCCGGCGCGCCATGGCCTGCGAATTCGAAGTGCAGCTCGCTGCCGCTCGCGACGACGACTCGATGCACCACGTTTTCGAAGCGCTCGATCTCGTCGAAGCGCTCGAATCGCAACTCACCATCTATCGCGACGACAGCGAAGTCAGCCGCATTAACCAAATTGCGAATGCGGAAAGAGTGGTCGTCGAGCCGCGCCTCTTCGGCCTGATCGATTTCGCCCAGCGAATTTATGACGACACCGAGGGCGCGCTTGACATTACCAGCGGACCACTCTCCGAGGTCTGGGGATTTTCGCGGCGTGAAGGGCGCGTTCCTTCCGACGAGCAAATTGAAGAAGCTCGCGAGCGCGTCGGCATGCAGCACGTTGATCTCGATGCCACGACGCATACGGTCGCTTTCCGTCGTCCCCGCATGTCGATCAATTTCAACAGCGTCGGCAAAGGCTACGCGCTCGATCGCATGGCCGAGCTACTTGCCGCGCATGATATCGACGATATCCTCCTTCAAGGCGGCAAAAGCAGTGTGCTAGCCCGCGGCATTCAACCGGGGTCGGATGCGAGCGGTTGGCGCGTCGGCGTTCGCCACCCGCTCCGAAACAGCGAACGCCTGGCCGAAATCGTGCTCCACAACCAGGCCCTGTCCACTTCCGGCGCCGGCACGCAGTTTTTCATCCGTCGCGGCAAACGCTATGGCCACATCCTCGACCCACGCTCAGGCCGCCCTGCCGAAGGACTTTATTCCACCACGGTGCGCGCTCCCTCTGCAACCGAAGCCGAGGCACTGTCGACGGCGTTCTACGTCATGGGTCCGCAGAAAGCCGCTGAATACTGCGCCGCTCACCCGGAAATAGCGGCTCTGCTGATCGTCCCGAGCAATCGCGAAGGCGATGTTCGATTAATAGCACTTGGCCCAGACGACAACCAGTGGCTACGATTAGCGGACCACTAATCTGATAATCTGAAATCCAACTCTCTTCGGCCATGCTTGCGTCGCTCCTCCACCCCAGCAGCTATCTCGGCTTCTTCGTGTTCATCGCCGCCACGGGTTGTGGCCTGCCGATCCCCGAAGAAGCCGCCGTGGTCGTCGCCGGCGTGCTGAGTTCGCAGGACCAAACTAATGTTTGGGTTGCCTTCATCGCGTGCCTCGGCGGCGCGATCGTCGGCGACACCTTCATGTACGCGATCGGCTACCGCTGGGGCCACCGACTGTTTACGTCGCACCCCCGTTTCGCCAAACTCCTCGCCGAAGAGAACGAGGTCGAATTTCACCGCGAGCTCCAGCGCCACGCGCTTAAGATCATGCTGATCGCACGCTTTCTCATTGGCATTCGCGCTCCGGTTTACGTTATGACCGGCGCCGTCCGAATGCCCTACCGGCGATTCCTGCTCTACGATATTGTGAGCGCCTCGGTCGTCGTCGGCACCGTATTCGGGCTATCGTACATGTTCGGCGCGAACGTGCAGGAATGGGTGCACCACACGGAATTCATTGCCACGATCATCGTGCTGGCCGTACTGGCAGTCGTCGGCGGAGTTTTCTATTACATCAACCGCCAGGCCGTGCTGGAGTTCGTCTTCGGCAACGCCACGCCCCCGGGTGAACATCAGCCCGCGCCGCCGAGTCGCGAGAAGCCCTGAAACCGCGCAATAAAATCCGCCAGCCCGCCGCTGGAAACGAACCACTCGGCCGTCCACGGCATGGTCGTCATCATATGCCTGTTTTTGGGCGGCACGACGTAAGCCCCCGCTTGCCGTGCTTTGCCATCCGCACAATCTACCGTTATCTCCAGCCGATCGTAAAAATCGTCCTCAAACCGGTCGAGCCGCGCAATCGATTCGTTGTCGACTTCCAGGTAAACGAGCCCGCGCACGATCGACTCTGTCCCTGCCGCCACAATTCCTGGAAACGCCGCGTCGCGCACTCGATAAATCGCGTAGCCTGACGCCCTTCCCTCAAACGTTTGGAATTCTCGCCCAACTACGACCGACCAAACTTCCGGAAACATCAGCGAACCATAAGTAAAAACGTGCATGGCCGCATCATACTGCCTGGCACGATCGAATTCCAAACGCCACGCGTTGACCGCCCTCCACATTCGAGACGATCATAAAAAGCATGCCCACGCGTACCAGCATCACAAGCCGCCACAACTCGCACATTAAAGATGCCGCACGCCTGCGAGCCGGTCGCGAACGGCAGCGCCGTGGTCGGTTCATCATCGATGGCGCCCGCGAAGTCACTCGCGCGTTAAAGTCCGGAATCAAACCCTGCGAGGCTTACATCAGGGACGGCTTCGTCGGATCGACCGAATTTCAAGAGGCCGTCCTGGCGATCGAAAGCTCCGCCGCCGCGCTTTTTCAAGTCCGCCCCGACGTCTTCGAAAAGATTGCCTTCGGCCAGCGACAACAAGGCATCGTCGTTGTCGCCGAAACACCGCGACGCGGTGTACGCGACTTGGAAATCCCTGATAAGCCACTCATTGCGGTAATTGAAGGGCTCGAAAAACCAGGCAACGTCGGCGCGATCATGCGAAGTGCCGATGCCGCTGGTGTAAACGCCATCATCGTCGCCAGCGGCCGCACGGATCTCTACAATCCCAACACGATTCGCGCCAGCCTGGGAACGATCTTTCGACCGAACGTGTGCGACGCGACAACAGCCGAAACGATCGAATGGCTGCGCGACAAGAAACTGCCGATCATCGCCACGCGACCCGACGCCGAAAAACTATACACGGAGATCAACCTTGCAAAGGGGGCCGCCATCGTGCTTGGAAGCGAAGCGGAAGGCCTGACCGATGCGTGGCGTACGACGGGAGTGACTCCCGTGCGGCTCCCGATGCACGGAATCGCGGACAGTCTTAACGTCTCCACGACCGCCGCAGTGCTGTTTTACGAAGCCTTGCGGCAGCGCGGTTAAGGCGTTTTTCAAGTTCTCGTACAGGGTGGCTGGGGCAACGCCCCAGAGGATTGCGAAGAACTAGGTCGTTGCTCAGGACACACATCGAAATCCGCTATTAAAATGCTCTAGCCAGCTTTCTTGATTGCCGGCTGGCCAGCGGGTGGCGGGCTCGATTTCCGCGCCTCGGCAATCACCTGATCGATTCGCCGCGTATTGGCCCAATCATCCTTGTAATTCACCGGCACGAATTTATCCTTGCCCTCAGGCCCGAATTGTTTTTCCAGGCCGGTACCCTTCCACTCGAACTTCAGCAGCGTTTCTCGAATGCCATCGCGCAGCTCCGGCGTCAGGTTGTAAACACAACCGATCGTCGCCGGCGGAAATCGTTCCGATTTGTAGATCGAAACCACGGCCGCCGGATCGATCTCCTTGTTTTCTTCCATGCGTGTCAAGATATCGCTCGCGACCGGCGCGACTTCAAACTCCTTCGCCGCGACACGCTTGATCGAATCCTCGTGCCCCTGCGAAAAACCGTACTGGTAATCGCGATTGGGGAGCAAATCATAATTCTGCTTGAGCAACACCAACGGCGCCTTGCAGCCAGAGTTCGAATCCAACGTCGTGAACATCACCTTGTGTCCTTTGACGTCCTCGATCTTCTTGATCGGGCTACCGGCCGGGACGAGGAATTCCATGGTGTAGCCCCAACTGCCGTCTGCTTTGCCGAGCGTACACATCGGAACGAAACCAAACTGTTCGACTGCCGGTTCTACCAAGCCTGTGTTTAACCCGACGATGTGTAATTCGCCTTTCTTAAGCGCCGCCATCTGCTCGTCGGCCGTATTGTAGTGAGAAATCTTCACGTCCTTACCAGTCTTCTGCTTCAGCGCGGCAATCAGCTCCTTCCAGTTCTCATCCGGCACACCTTGTCCCTCGGTGGCCACATACGAGAACAGCAGCGCATCCGGGTTCACAAGTTTGGCAGGATCTGTCGGCGGATCGGCCACCATATCGTGATCCGCATCCGCAAATTTCATAGTACCGCTTTGTGGCATCGGTTCGGAAACGAACATCCGCCCGATAATGCTCGACGCCATATCGCTCCGCGCCCGCGCTTCGAGCCTCGATGACCACCAATACGCGGCCAAGCCGACCAAAGCGACCGGCAACACAATGGCCAACACTCGCGCTGGGGACGACGTTGGTCGCGCGGCTCCAGGATAGTTCGAGGACGCATCGCTCATCAAAGACTCCTCGGCGTTAGCCGGAATTACGGAACATGAGACAAGATAATTGCGAAATTGTCGCGTCTATCAACATAACACTCCCGGCGACGATTTCCAACAAACTGCCCGGAACCTTCAACCAATCATAAATTCGCTGCGATAGAAGGCGGATGTCGACGCCCTGAGTCTGCGCAGGCCGTAGCGTAAGAAGCGATTCTTAGAAACTCATGTTTCTAAGGTTCGGGCCGCAGAAAGCGTATTTCGCAGCAGCATCGCGATCGTTAGCGGCCCCACGCCCCCCGGCACTGGCGTAATTGCCCCAGCTACCTGGACCACCGACTGATAATCCACATCACCCACCACGCCGCCTTCCGCGCGGTTGATCCCGACATCAATAACCACGGCGCCCCGCTTCACGAAATCGGCCGTTACAAACTTCGCCCTCCCAATCGCCGCAATCAAAATATCCGCCTGCCGAGCAACCGCGGGAAGGTCACACGTGCGGCTGTGGCAGATCGTCACCGTCGCTTCACCACCCATGCCGCGCTGCGACAACATGATCGACAGCGGCCGCCCCACGATTTCGCTTCGCCCCAAAATGACGACGTGCTTCCCCGATGTTTCGATGTTGTTTCGAACAAGCAGCTGTTGCACGCCCTGTGGCGTGCACGGCAAAAACCGTGGCCGGCCCTGCACGAGCCGCCCGACGTTCTCCGGATGGAACGCGTCGACATCCTTATTCGGATTCACTGCCGACAACACACGGTTTTTATCGATCTGCGCCGGCAACGGCAGTTGCACCAAAATGCCATGAACCTCGGCGTCCTTATTCAGCTTCGCAATCAGCTTGAGCAAGTCATCCGTTGACGAATCGCCACGAAGCCGATGCAGCTGACTTTCAATCCCGACCGCCTCACACGCGCGCTGTTTGTTGCGAACGTAAACTTCGCTCGCCGCGTTGTCGCCCACCAACACCGCCGCCAAACAAGGAATAACGCCGTTATTTTGAATGAATTCGATCACCTCCTCCGTCAGCTCCGAACGAAGCTGCTGCGCCAACTGCTTTCCGTCGAGAATCGTCGCGGGCATGAGAAGTCGGGAGGTGAGGATCAAGTAAAGCGAGCGAAAGACGCAGTAACGGGCAGGCGTAGCAGCCGCGATTCTAGCCAGATTTTTCGCCAGACGTCAGCCCAGCGCCCTAGATGGAATCACCACATCCGACCAAAAATCATGGCTAACCCGTAAAGAGCGATCATTGCGTACAGCCCGGCGGCAAGGTCGTCGGCCATCACTCCTGCCCCGTCCGGCAACCCTTCGAGTTGCCGAGCCGGCGGTGGCTTTGTGATATCGAACAGCCGATGCAGCCCGAATCCTAACAGCGCCGTCAGCCAGCCAGTGATTGGAACGAGCAGAAATACTACGGGGACCGTAACAATCTCGTCCCAAATAATCGCCTGGTTATCCTTCTTTCCGCCGAGCGCCCGCCCCGCCGCGGTCGCGATCGGCACGCCGATCCCGAACAAGACCGCAATCACGGCCACCTGCCACACAACGCTCGGCAACCAATAATGCAGGGCCAACGCCAACGGCAAGCCTTCCAATAGCGCCCCTGCCGTTCCCGGAGCTGGCGACACCAACCCCAAGCCAAACCCCGTCGCAATCCACACCGCCGGCGTCAGGCGTCTCGCCTCTACAGCTCCGCCGTCTGAAGACTCATCCGTCATTCGTCACCCAAAGTGAACCACTCCGGCCAAAGATGCTCTAGTTAAGGACGACGCGGAACGTGGCATCGACATTAAAATTCTCCAATGCCGTCTGCTTTCGGCGTCCTACGCCTTCCCATCAACCTTGGCCCCGCCCACCGTTTCAAGGTATCATTCGAATAGCGATTTAAGATAGGCAATGTTTAGCGATTCGGTAAAGATCACACATGGCAGACTCGTCTGAAAATGGGGCCCCGGAAAAAGTCAGCGCCGTCGAGGTTGCCAAGCTAAAAAGCGATTATCTCCGCGGAGATATCCCCGAAGAACTCGTCGATGGCAACGACTTCGTTGGCAAGGACAGCATCCAGCTTCTCAAGAACCACGGCACCTACCAGCAGGATGACCGCGAACGCCGCGCCGAAGCCCGCACCGATGGCGGCCCCGCCAAAGCCAAGTTCTATAGCTTCATGGTCCGCTCCGCCATTCCTGGTGGCCGCATCACCAGCGATCAACTCCTGGCAGAGCTCGACCTCTGTGACGAAGTCGGCAACTCCACGCTCCGCATCACCACTCGGCAAGGTTTGCAGCTTCACGGCATCCTAAAATCCAACCTCAAACACGTCATTCGCCGCATTAACGAAGTGCAGCTCTCCACGCTTGCCGCCTGCGGTGACGTAAAACGCAATGTGATGTGCACGCCTTGCCCCTACAATGGCGACCCCGTGCACGAACAAATGTACGAACTTGCGGGCGAGCTTGTGAAACAACTCAATCCTCGCACGCGGGCCTATCACCAAATCTGGCTCACCGATACCGAAACAGGGGAAAGTATCGACGTGGGCGCCGTCGCCGAGCAGCCTGATCTCCTCGCAGGCCGGCCGATGCCGGGCGACGACCCTGTCGAGCCCATCTATGGCAAAACCTACCTGCCGCGAAAATTTAAACTCGCCGTTGGCCTGCCTGGCGATAACAGCGTCGACGTCTACGCGAACGACGTCGGTTTGCTCGCGATCTGCGATAACTTCATGGTCGTCGGCTACAACGTCCTCGTCGGCGGCAGCTTCGGCGTGACGCCCAGTGCGAAGAAAACGTTTCCGGCTGTCGCCCTCCCACTCTGCTACATTGAGGCCGAACGTGCTGTCGACCTATGCATCGCGATCGTGAAAGTGCAGCGTGATTTCGGCAACCGAGCGGACCGAAAAATCGCCCGCATGAAGTATCTCATCAACGATTGGGGCATCGAACGCTTCAAACACAAAGTCGAAGAATACTACGGCGACTCGCTCGAACCGCTCAAGCCAGTCCACGTCCATGGCTTCAACGATGGCATGGGCTGGCAAGAGCAGGGCGACGGCAAATGGTTCTACGGCCTCAACATCTAAAACGGCCGCATCAAAGACACTGAAACCGTGCGCCTCAAAACGGCCCTCCGCGAAATCTGCACGACATTCCGCATGCCGCTCCGCCTCACGCCCCATCAAAGCATCATCTTCTGCGATATCGCCGAAGAGGACCGCCCACGCCTCGAAGAACTCCTCCGCCGCCACGGGGTCCCGCTCACCGAGGACTACACCACGGTCCGCCGCTGGTCGATGGCCTGCCCCGCCCTCCCCACTTGCGGCCTCGCGGTTACTGAGAGCGAACGCATCATGCCCGACCTCATGGAACAGCTCGAAGTCGAAGTCGCCCGCCTCGGCCTCGAAGACGAAGTCTTCACCACCCGCATGACCGGCTGCCCCAACGGCTGCGCCCGCCCCTACAACTCCGACATCGGCCTCGTCGGCAAAACGAAAGACAAGTACACGATCTTCCTCGGCGGCCGAGTCCTCGGCGATCGCCTCAACTTCATCTACAAAGACCTCGTCCCCACCGCCGAAGTCGTTCCCACCATCGCGCAGGTTCTCCGCTTTTTCAAAGAGTCGCGCCAAGAAGGCGAATCTTTCGGCGACTTCTGCCACCGCCTTGGCAAAGATGCCCTCCTCGCCGCCTGCACCGAAGTCGCCGCCTAATTCTCACTCTCGACGCCGCCCCGCGCATTTAGCGGCTGCTTTTAAGCTGCGCGAAGCGTCGCCGCCGTACTCATCTCCGACTACTTATCAGCGCGCGGTACAATAGCAATACAGCCGTAGCTGGATTCGCAAGAATCCGGATGCGACCCGCAAGGCTCCGAATTCTTGCGAATTCGGCTACAAGTAAACCGATCGGCGTGCGGATGATCCGATATTTAAATTCAATTCGTTTCTCGCGCGCTGCCTTCGTGGCCGCAATACTCGTGATTTCCTGCGCCGGCAAGGCCCCCGCCGCTCACCCCAAACCAAAATCCGTCGACGCCAATACCGACTCCACGCCCAACACCACCCAAGAACACCTCGAGTTCACTCAAAACGGCCACCCCCAAACCGCTGATGGTCGCATCCTCATCGAAGCCGCCGACGGCGGAATCCTTCTCCAAACGAACGACGGCCAGCTCTACACCGTCGACCGCGCCAACATCCACGAGCGCACTAAACTCGAAGAGCCATTCAAGCCGCTCACGCCGCAAGCCCTCGCCGCCCGCCTCATCTCCGAAATGCCGACCGGCTTTCGCAGCTACAACACGCCGCACTACGTAATCGTTTACGACACCTCACGCACCTATGCGCAGTGGACCAGCTCGCTCCTCGAACGCCTCAACAAGGCGTTCACCAACTACTGGCAAGGGCAGGGCATCGAACTTCACGAACCTGAGTTTCCGCTGCCGATCCTGCTCTTCGCCACGCATCAAGAATACGACCAAGCCGCCCGCGAAGATCTTCCCGGCGGCACCGGCTCGATCATCGGCTTCTACAGCCTGCGTTCCAACCGCGTGAACATGTTCGACCTCACCGGCACCGAAGCCCTCCGCGGCAGCAACGCTCGCGGCTCGCTCAAAGAAATCAATCAGATTCTGTCGCAACCTGCCGCCGAACCCCTCGTCGCCACAATCGTCCACGAAGCCACCCACCAAATTGCCTTCAACGACGGCCTGCAGCAACGCTACGCCGATATCCCTCTCTGGCTCTGCGAAGGCATGGCCGTTTACTTCGAAGCGCCCGACCTTTCGAGCACCCGCGGCTGGCGCGGAATCGGCCGCGTGAACTACCCGCGCCTGGAAGTCTTCCGCAAAAACCTCGGCAACTGGAACGACAACTCGCTCGAGTTCCTCGTCCGCGACGCCAAACTCTTCCGCAATCCCCACACCGCATTCGACGCCTACGCCGACGCTTGGGCCCTCAACTACTACCTCATTAAATTCCAACCCAAAGCCTACACCGAGTACCTGCGAATGCTCGCCGACAAACCCCCGCTCGTCGACGACACGCCCGAAACCCACCTCGCCGAATTCCGCGAACACTTCGGCGACCTCAACAAGCTGCAGCAGGATTTTTTGAAGCAAATGTCGCGCGTGAAGTAGTCTTATTTCCTCTCTCTCCTAGGGAGAGGGTTCGCTGCGTGCCGCTGCTGGCTAGTCCAGCAGTGCTCTTCATTATCGAAGGCTTGCACGTTCATCACCCCCAGCGTTTGAACCTTCGCGCCCTCAATCCAGCTAGTGAAATTCGATCGCTCAACTTAGAATATACGACCCTTCTCGCCTGAACTGCCAACGGCATTCACCAAAGGATCACCCTCGTGCTCGACTACCGCTCCCTTCTCGTCAAAACCAGCGCCCTTTCGGCCCTCCTCTTCACCACCGCGATCGTTCTTGCCGAAAACCAAAAACCCACCGAAGGCCTCACAGAATTCAAATCCGACCCCGGCAAGTTCAGTATTCGCCTGCCGGGTAAGCCTCAACAAGAAGATGTCGAGGTCGGCACCGCCAAAGAAAAACAGCACCAATTCACGGTGGGAATGGAGAAGGGCGCTTACATCATCTCGTATCAGGAAAACCCCAACCTAAAGAACAGCTCCCCCCAACAAATCGCCGCCGCCCTCGAATCCGGCCGCGATCGCCTTAAAGAAGTCTTCCACGGCAAGCTCGTCGAAAGCAAAGCCACCACGCTCAACAAAACAAGCCCAGGCCTAAACTTCCGCCTCGAAATGGCCGAGCCCAAAGGCGAAGCCCGCTGCCGATTCTATATGGTCGGCACCCGCCTTTACGAAATCATCGTCATCGGCGAGCCGGCGTTCGCCAACTCAACCGAAGCCACCCAAGTGATCGACTCGTTCAAACTTCTGAAATGACGCTATCGCGTCGCGCACAACGACTCGAAGCGTCCCGGTATCCCTACTGAAACCACGTCCACACGAGCACGATCGCAGTGACAGACATCAATGCAGTCGTCGTCCAACCCAAAACGTTCAACAGTAGCCCGTTGGTATGGTCGCCCATAATTCTGCGATCGTTCGAAACGAGCATGACGCCAACCAAGAGCGGCGCAGAAAGTAATCCGTTAATCACAGCCGTGACGAACAGGGCCTTCATCGGATTGACGCCAAGATAATCAATCGCCAGGGCAACCACCGTGCAGGCGGCCATCACGACATAAAACTCTTTCGCTTGTCCCGGCTTTTCATCCAGGCCACACTTCCATCCGAATGCCTCGGCAATGCCAAACGCGGCAGACGTCGTCAGAATCGGCACCGCCAATACTCCCGCCCGGCATAAATCACTCGATGGCGCTTGAACGAAGCATCACCTCCACATCCCAACCTTTCTCCCAATTAGAAGTAATTCGCTTCCCGAAGGGCGATTGGCATACCTCGCTATCTCTTGTCGAGTTGATCGGCCGGCCTCCGACATTCTTCGGCTACGACTCGCAAGTTGCCGCCAGCGATGCCACGCTGGTCAGACTCGCCTCACCCAGTTTAAATGCGTCACATCGGCCCGCTTTGAAGTCCCCTGCAGCCCTTCGCGCGGAATAGCGGATGACACGCGTAACCCGACGCAAGCCGCCAATGACGGTATGACGTTTGCATCGCCATCCGCAGCATTGATGTAACAAAATAACAACCGACCATAGGAGCTCGCCGTGAAACTCGCCTCCCTCGAAGATCTCTTCGTTGACGAACTGAAGGACCTCTACAGCGCCGAAAACCAACTCCTTAAGGCTCTCCCCAAGATGGCCAAGGCCGCCACAGCGAAGGAACTAAAGGCCGGCTTTGAAAAACACTTGAAGCAAACTCAAGGCCACGTCGAACGGCTCGAGGAAATCTTCGAAGAGCTCGAAGAGTCGCCCAAAGGCAAGAAGTGCAAAGCGATGGAAGGCCTCGTTGAAGAAGGCGCCGAAGTCATCGATGAAGACGCTGAACCCGAGGTCAAAGACGCCGCCCTCATCGCCGCCGCACAACGCGTCGAGCACTACGAAATCGCTGGCTACGGCTGCGTCCGCACCTACGCCAAACTCCTTGGTCGCAACGACGCCATGAAGCTCCTTCAGCAAACGCTAGATGAAGAAGGCGACACCGACAAAATCCTCACCAAGCTGGCCGAAACCATTAACGTTGAAGCCAACAACGACGAGCAAGACGAAGAAGAGGACGAAGCCCCCATACGGGCGAAGAAGGCGAAGAAGAAAGCAAAACGTAGCCCCGTCCGCTCCTAGGGACTTGCAACCACGCTTTCGAGCGACCAAGTATAAGCCTGCCTCAATCGCCGCGTCGGCCCCCGCCGCGGCGATTTCTTTTCTCTCGCTTGGGTGTCACTGGCTAGTCCAGAAATGACGCAGGCTGCTCTGCCCCTCCGCAACTTTGTTGAGCGGTTGACTCTAAGCTCGTTCTGCGCTTTTTGTTGAAATAGTGCCACGACCTGTGCTCGGCTCTTGTCACCGGGTAGTGGGTGGATTCATTGTGTCTGGCGAGGCGGCACTGAAGCCTGCTTAAGGCTAGTGAACTTGAACCCGCGCGGAAGTCGCCTCGGCCCGCTTGTAGGCTGCATTGTCCAGATTATGAACCCAATGAACGCGAACATTAGCACGAGGCCGGAGAGTGCGCCAATCATTTTCTTATGGAACGGAGCTAATAGCCCAGCGCCTACTGATGCGAAACCGCTAGCCAGTACCGCGAGTGGCTCACCGTACGGATGCGTCGGATGAGGCCGCAATTTAGGGACAACTAGCAACACCCCGATTCCCGTGGCAACAAGCGTCATGGATAGAAGCAGGTCTTGATTGAGAATCGCGGTATAACGTGGTGAGGCTAGGCGGCGTTTAGCATGCCGCACTTGTTTTCTCGATCAGCTCCCGCACAGTCCAAACGTGACCGGTGATTCCCGCCGCGACTGCTGGCGAAGTCTTAATTGTGCTACTCAGCTTCGAGTTCTTCCCACCGCGCGTACGCCGCGTCGAGCTGCTGCTGCACGTCTTTCGCCTCGGACTGCTGCTTCGCAATCTCCGCTGCCGGCTGTTTGTAGAAGTCCGGCCGTCCCACGGCCTCGTGAAGCTCCGCCAGCTTCGCGTCCAGTTCCTCGATTTTCTTAGGCAGCAAATCCAGCTCACGCCGTTCGCGAAACGCGAGCTTGCGCTTCGGCGACTCCGCCAGCGCCGCGCTCATTGGCTCCCCAACCTTCGATTTTCGAACCGACGGTCCATCCGTCGCGTCTTCTTCGATCGCCTCCGCACGTTGCCGGATCCAATCGTCGTACCCGCCCACGTACTCGCGCACGCCGCCCGGCTCGAATGCGATCGTGCTCGTCACCACATTATTGAGAAACTCCCGGTCATGGCTCACCAGCAGCACGGTTCCGTCGAACTCGACCAGCCGCTCTTCGAGCAGCTCCAGCGTTTCGGCGTCGAGATCGTTCGTCGGCTCGTCAAGCACCAGCACGTTTGCCGGCTTGGTGAACAGCCGCGCGAGCAGCAGCCGATTCCGCTCGCCGCCCGAGAGGAACCGGACCGCCGTGCGGGCCCGATCGGGCGTGAACAAAAAATCCTGCAAGTATCCGAGCACGTGCCGCGAGCTGCCGCCGATCGAAACCGTCTCGCCGCCGAGGCCCAGATTCTCCTGCACGGTCGCCTCGTCATCAAGCTGCTGCCGAAGCTGGTCGAAGTACGCAATCTGCAAATTAGTGCCGAGCCGTACCGTGCCCAATTGCGGCGCGAGCTGCCCCAGCAACAATCGCAGCAACGTGGTTTTTCCAACTCCGTTCGGCCCGATAAGTCCGATCTTATCGCCGCGCATGATGGTCGTCGAAAAACCCTGCACGATCTCGCGATCACCATAAGCGAAGGAAATGCCCTGCACCTTGGCAACGAGCGCCCCACTCCGATCTGCCGATTGAATATCGAGTTTCGCCTTCCCCACAACATCCCGCCGCTCGCTCCGCACTACGCGCAACTGCTTGAGCGCCTTCACCCGCCCTTCGTTCCGTGTCCGCCGCGCTTTGATCCCTTGCCGCAGCCACGCTTCCTCTTGCGCCAGCTTCTTGTCGAACAGCGCGTTCTGCTTCTCCTCCGCCGCGAGCGCCGCCTCCTTCCGCACGAGGAACGTGTCGTAGTCGCAAGACCAGTCGAACAGCCGCCCACGGTCGAGCTCAATGATCCGCGTCGCCAGCCTGCGCAAGAACGCCCGGTCATGCGTTACGAAAATGAGGGTCGTCCGCCAGCGGAGCAAGAAATCTTCCAGCCAACGGATAGCGTCGATATCGAGATGGTTCGTCGGCTCATCGAGCAAGAGCACATCCGGCTCCGCGACCAGCGCTCGAGCCAACAACACCCGCCGCTTCATGCCCGAAGAAAGCGTGCTCGTTTCAATGTCGCTGTCCAGCCCCATCTGCGTAAGCAGCCGATCCACCCGCTGCTGCGATTGCCACAGATGCGCGTCATCAAGCTCCGCCGCCGGCAGACCGTGCAGCACCACGTCGTGAATATTTCCCGCCAGGTCGCTCGGCACCTCCTGCGGCAGGAGCGAAATCTTCGCCCCGGGCATCACAACACGCGCACCATGATCGGGCGCAATCTCGCCCGCGATAAGCCGCATGAGCGTCGTCTTTCCCGACCCATTACGTCCCAACAATCCAATCCGTTGCCGCGTTTCGATCTGGCACGTCACGTCATCCAGCAACGCCGGCCCACGAAAACCAATCGAAACTCCATTAAGCTGAACCAGCGGCGGCATAAGCAAAACAGGGGGAAATGAGTAATATCAACAGGAAGCGGCCCATTCTATGCGTTTGACCGCGTCGAGGGCAGCCAAAAGCCTTTAATGGTCGCCCCACTGGCTGTGCCTGCAATTTGGAACGAGGCCCGCTGTTGTTAAACTAAACGTCTCGTATAGAATTGGATGATGATAGGGTTTTAAACCCTTGCCGAAACCCACCTTCCTGGAACCCGCCTACCTAACCGATGCGTTTGCCGCGTTCCAGCCGCACGCGGCCCGCTGCTCCAGCCGCCGAACAGCGGCACCGAACTTTCAGCTACTAACGCCCGGCCGCGTCACGTACGCGATGGCGTCTGTTTGCAATAGCGCACCGATCAAGCAT